>NZ_JBHVHQ010000093.1:0-16008 GCF_042800135.1 Streptomyces sp. NPDC057654
TGACCACCCTCGTCGACCACGTCCTCGGCTACCAGCGGCTGGATGCCGGGCAGGACACCCTGGACCGCAAGAAGGTGCTGCTCGTCGAGGTCATCGCCCCCGGCATCGAGGGGGCGGAGGACGTGATCGTGGACGGCGCGGGCCGGATTCTGGCCGGGGCCGCGGACGGGCGTATCTGGCGGTTTGCGCTCCCGGAGGCGGCCGGGGACGAGGTCCGGCCGGAGGTCGTCGCGCGTACTGGCGGCAGGCCGCTGGGCCTGGAGGCCATGCCCGGCGGCGGGCTGCTCGTATGCGATGCCGAGCGCGGCCTGCTGCGGGCGGACCCGGAGACGGGGGCCGTGGTCACCCTTGCCGACGAGGCGGCGGGCGCGCCCCTGCGCTTCTCCAGCAACGCCGCGGCGGCGTCGGACGGCACCGTCTACTTCACGGTCTCCAGCCGCCGCTACGGTCTCGACGACTGGCTCGGCGACATTCTGGAGCACACCGGTACGGGCCTGCTGCTGCGCCTGCGGCCGGGCGGGGAGCCCGAAGTCCTGCTGGACGGGCTCCAGTTCGCCAATGGCGTGGCGCTGGCTCCGGACGAGTCCTTCGTCGCCGTGGCGGAGACGGGCGCGTACCGCGTGGGCCGCTACTGGCTGACCGGACCCCGAGCCGGGTGCCATGACACCCTTGCTGACGGTCTGCCAGGCTTCCCCGACAACATCTCCCGCGATGCCGAAGGGGTGTTCTGGATCGCGCTCGCCGCGCCGCGCCGTCCGGGTCTCGGCTGGCTGCACCGCAGGAGCCCGGCCGTGCGGCGGGCGGCGTGGACCGCGGCGCAGCGTGTCCGGTCGCGGCCGAGCCGTACCCTGCGGGTCCTGGCGGTCGGCGCAGACGGAGGCATCATCCGCGACCTGCGGTGCGGCGGGAGCCCGTACCGGATGGTCACGAGCGTCAGCCGGTGCGGGGCGCGCCTGGTGATGGGCAGTCTGGTGGAAGGAGGGATCGCGGTCAGCGAGCTCCCGGCTCTCGGAGAGGGTGGGGAGTAGCCGGTGCCAGTGCCAGTGCCAGTGCCAATACCCAGTACCGGTATCGGGCCGGACGCTTTCACGCGGTGTCGAACATGCCGTGTGGGGTTCGTGGGGCGTATGAGGGTGGCAATAGCGGTGGCATTAGCCGATGGCAACCGCTTCCCCCGCTTCCGCCCTTCTTCCCCGCCCCCTTCTTCCCCGCTCCCTTCCGTCTCTGCCTCTTCTCCGCCTCCTCGCTGTCGCTTCACGGCTTCACCACTTTTTCGCCGCGCCACTTCTCTGCTTCTCCACCCGTTCGGCCTGTTCGGCGGGGCCGGTTTGTATCGGCTTTGCTACGGGATCCCTCATACGCGGCCGGATGCGTGTCATTCGGCGCAGAGATTGTGTGTTCATCTTTAAGATTGCGGGATGTACATAGCCAGCACACTTCCCAACGGGGTGATCCGGTGATCGGTCGCGACGCCACCGACGAGCAGTGGGAGGGCCTGGCCGAGGTCGTCCCCCTGCGCAGTCGCAACGCATGGCCTTCCTGGCCCAACCACCGGGCGCTGCCCGAGGAGGAACCGGACGAGGAGCAGCGCCGGTTCGTCGTCATCCGCGTGCAGGTCTTCGCCGACGCCCGCGAGGTCGCCGAGTACCTGATCGCCCAGATCCCGGTCCTGCTCGACCTGACCGTCGCCGACAGCGAGGTCGCCAAGCGCATCCTCGACTTCTCCAGCGGAGTCGTCTTCGGCCTGGGCAGCGCCATGCACCGGGTCGACGCGAACGTGTTCCTGCTGGCGCCCGTGGGCACCGAGGTCGAGGAACCGGCGATCGGTTCGGGCGTACCCCGATCGTAGGAAGACCGGTCAGCTAAAACGGTTCGCCGTTCAGACCGGTGCATACGGTCCGGGCATGGACGCACGCTGCGCCGGACCGGCCGCCACAGTTCGCCCGACCGTTCGCCCCACCGTCACCGAGATCAGGCTCTCCGCCTTCAAGACGCACCGCGGAGCGACCTTCCCGCTCGGCCCGCTCACCCTGTTCACGGGTGCGAGCGGCAGCGGTAAGTCCACCGTCCTCCAGGCGTACGAGGCGCTCGCCCGGCTCGCCGGGGGTGAGTCCCTCGACGCCGCCCTGGCCCCGGTGGCCGGCGGGAGCGCCGCGTGCGTACCGCGGCAGGCCAGACCGGACGCGCAGGGGCGGCGTGGATTCCGCATCGGCTGCACGGTGGACGGCCCGGCCGGGGAGATCCGCCTCGACCTGGCCGTACAGGCCGAGCCCGAGCTGCGCCTGGTCGGCGAGCGGCTCACCGGCGCCGGGTGCACACTGCTGTCCAGCGCGCTGCGCGACCCCGAGCGGCGCAGCGTCCAGGCGGCCTGGCACACCGCCGGGGCCGTGCCCGTCACCCGCGCCCCGCTCCCCGACGACCTGCTCGGCACGGCCCTGCTGCCGCTCCGGGTCGCGGGCAAGACGGCCGGTCAGCGGCTCGTGCTCCAGGCGGCGGAACAGGTCGTGGTCGCGCTGCGCTCCGTCTTCGCCTGCGACCCGCGGCCGGAGCTGATGCGGGCCCCGGCCAAGGCGCGGGACGCGTTGCTGCGGGGTGGATGCGACAACGTTGCCGCGGTGCTGGGGCGTACGAGCACGGAGTGCGCCATCCGGCACACGGCCCTGGTCGCGGCGGTACGGGCCGGGTGCCGGGGGGCCGCGGTGGACGGGCTCGCGGCGCGCGAGACGGAGGGCGGGCTCGTACGGGCCGTCCTGGCGTCGGCCCCGGACGGCGACGGGATGCCGGTGGAGCGGCTGGGCGACGGGGAACTGCGCTACCTGGCGCTCGCGCTGGTCCTGCTGACCGGGCCGGGCGTGCTCGCCATGGAACGGGCCGCGGAAGTGCCCGAGGCCCGGCAGTCGTTGACCCTGCTCCTGGACGGCTTCGACCGGTGTCTCGACCGGCGGCAGGCGCGTGAGCTGCTGGGGCTCGCGGTGCGGATGTGCGCGCGGGGGCACGTTCGGCTGGTGGGGACGGTGGGGGCGGCGTCGGCGGAGGCCCTCGGGGTGGGGGAGGCGGGGGCCGAGTGGGGCGGGGAAGTGACGGTGGTAGACCTTGGGCGTGACCGAAACCCCTGATTCCGCGCGCGCCGCGTCGACCCCTGAATCCCTTGACCCCTCTGGCACCGCCGACGGCTCCGGCTCCGCCGACAGCCCCGAGAGTTCCGGCAGCTCCGACAGCTCCGACAGCTCCGACAGCTCCGAGAGCGTACGGGCGCTGCAACGCCGGCTCGTCGCGTTCGCGGCGGCGCGTGACTGGCAGCAGTTCCACACGCCCAAGAACCTGGCGGCGGCGCTGAGCGTCGAGGCGTCCGAACTCGTGGAGATCTTCCAGTGGCTGACGCCGGAGCAGTCGGCGCGGGTGATGGCGGACCCGAAGTCGGCAGCGCGGGTCGAGGACGAGGTCGCGGACGTGCTGGCGTATCTGTTGCAGTTCTGCGAGGTGTTGGGGGTCGACGCGCTGGCGGCGCTGGCGGCGAAGATCGACCGCAATGAGCACCGCTTCCCGGCGGTGTCCACGGCGGGCGCGGCGTCTGCGGGGCCCGAGGCGTCCACGGCGGGTGCGGCGGGTGCGGCATTCACGACAGGGGCGACGGGCGCGGGGGGCGCGGCGACCGCGACGTCTGCGGCGCCCGCGGAGGCGGAGCGGAACGATCCGGTTTCGTCGGTTCGTCACTCTCCGGAGTGATCGAGATATCCACAGCGTAACTTGTATCCACAGATTTCTGATTTCCCCTGGCTTTTCCGGCGGTTAGTCATCACTCTGGGTAGTGAGGTCGAGACGGCGGAGAGTGGGGACGGAATATGGAGGCAATGCGGCTCATCGGGGCCACACGGCACGCCCTGGCAGGAGCCAGCGGCGTGCGGGACATCGTCACGGAGGCGTGGCAGGTACAGGCGTTGGCCCAGGCGATGGGCAGTCATCTCGCGATCACGGGGCCGGTGGAGATACGGGCGGAGGCGTGCGGCCTCAGCGAGGCGGGGGGCCGGGCCTGTGGTTCGTTACGACAGTCCGTCCTGCGCGATGGCGGGGTGCGGGCCACGCAGCTCTCCGAGATGCGCGACCCGCGGCGGGCCCTGCTGGGGCTCGGCGGACTGCTCGGAGATGTGGGAATAGCTCTGGTCACGGTCGCTTCCGCCTCCGACGAGGACGGCGTGTACTGGCAGTGCATAGAAGCGATCGACGCCGCCGACGAGTCCAGCGACCGGGTGCTCGGACTGCTGAGGCGCTTCGCGGTGCGGGAGCGGGGGCCGGACGACGTGTGGGCGCGCCGGGCGTGCGGCGGATAGCGGGTGACGGGCGGCGGAGTCAGCCCACTGCGCCGACACCACCGCGCCGGCCCATCACGTCAGCCCGGCCCCGTCAACCCGCCGGCGTCAGCTCACCTGCGGCATGACCTTGTCGGCGATGAGCGCCATGTGGTCCAGGTCGGACAGGTCGAGCATCTGGAGGTAGATCCGCTGCGATCCGATCGACGCGTACTTGCCGATCTTCTCGGCGACCTCGTCCGGGGACCCGGCGAGCCCGTTCTCCCGGAGATCCTCCACGCTGCGGCCGATCGCGTCGGCCCGGCGCGCGATCTCCGCGTCGTCCTTGCCGACACAGGCGACGAGGGCGTTGGAGTAGACGAGTTCGGACGCCTTGCGCCCCCGCTCCTCGACCGCTGCCCGCACCCGGCCGAACTGCTGCTCCGAGTCCTCGGGGGAGGCGAAGGGAATGTTGAACTCGTCCGCGTAGCGCGCGGCGATGGCGGGCGTGCGCTTCGTGCCGTGGCCGCCGACGAGCACCGGGATGCGGGGCTGGGCGGGCTTCGGCAGCGCGGGTGAGTCGGTGAGCTGGTAGTACGTGCCGTCGAAGGAGTAGCGGTCGCCGACGGGCGTGTTCCACAGCCCCGTGATGATCTCCAGCTGCTCCTCCAGCCGCCCGAACTTCTCCTTGGGGAAGGGGATGCCGTACGCGGCGTGCTCCTCGGCGTACCAACCGGAGCCGAGGCCGAAGTCCACGCGGCCGCCGGACATCTGGTCGACCTGGGCCACCTGGATGGCGAGCACGCCCGGCAGCCGGAAAGTGCCGGCCGTCATCAGGGTGCCGAGGCGGATGCGCTTGGTCTCGCGGGCGAGCCCGGCCAGCGTGACCCAGGCGTCGGTCGGGCCGGGCAGGCCGTCGACGTCCCCCATGTGCAGATAGTGGTCGGAGCGGAAGAAGGCCCCGTAGTTCAGTTCCTCCGCGGTCTGCGCTACGCGAAGAAGGGTGTCGTAGGTTGCGCCCTGCTGAGGTTCGGTGAAGATGCGAAGATCCATGCCCCCATCTTGCCTCGCGGCCCGGCGAGCCGGGCACCGCGTGGCCGGAGGACCACCTATGACCGCTGCTCCCATTACTCCGCTCGCCTCGGCCCTCGCCCACGGGCCGCTCGTCCTCGACGGCGGGCTGTCCAACCAACTGGAGGCACGGGGCTGCGACCTCTCCGACGACCTGTGGTCGGCGCGCCTCCTCGCCGACGACCCGCGGCAGATCGAGGCGGCGCACACGGCATACGCGAGGGCCGGTGCGCGGGTACTGATCACCTCCAGTTATCAGGCCACATACGAGGGGTTCGCCCGGCGCGGGGCCGGGCGGGCCGAGGCGGGGGCGCTGCTGCGGCGGAGCGTGGAGCTGGCGCGGCGGGCGGCCGGCGCCGTGGAGGGCGCGGTCTGGGTCGCCGCGTCCGTAGGGCCGTACGGCGCGATGCTGGCGGACGGCAGCGAGTACCGCGGGCGGTACGGGCTGAGCGTGGCGGAACTGGAGCGGTTCCACCGGCCCAGAGTGGCGGCGCTCGTCGAGGCGGAGCCGGACGTCCTCGCCCTGGAGACCGTGCCGGACGTGGACGAAGGGGAGGCGCTGCTGCGGGCGGTGGAGGGGTGCGGGGTGCCCGTGTGGCTCAGCTACACCGTCGCGGGGGAGACCACCCGCGCCGGGCAGTCGCTGGCGGACGCCTTTCGCCTCGCGGCGGGCAATGACCAGGTGATCGCGGTCGGAGTCAACTGCTGTGAGCCGGGCGACGCCGGGCGGGCCGTGGAGATCGCGGCGCGGACCACCGGGAAGCCGGTGGTGGTGTATCCGAACAGCGGGGAGGCGTGGGACGCGGAGGCACGGAGCTGGCGGGGGAGGCCCACCTTCGACCCGGCGCGGGTCAGGGCGTGGCGGGAGGCGGGCGCCCGGCTCATCGGGGGCTGCTGCCGGGTCGGCCCGGACCGGATCGGGGAACTGGCGCGGACGATGGTGGGGGATGCCGGGCAGTAGGGGCCCAGCCCCGCTGAAAACCAATAGAAGCGCAGGTCGAAGGGGGAGATAATGGCACGTGTGTTCCTGACAATCACCACTACCGGCAGCCCAGAGCGCCCCGCGACCGATCTCGGATTCCTGCTGCACAAGCATCCCGACAACGCGCAGCGCTTCTCCACCTCGTACGGCACCGCGCATGTCCTCTACCCCGAGGCGACGGCGGAGCGGTGCACGGCGGCGCTGCTGCTGGAGGTGGACGCCGTGGCGCTGGTGCGGCGCTCGCGGGGCAAGGGGCGCGGCGGCGCGGCGGACTCGGCGCTCGCGCAGTACGTCAACGACCGCCCGTACGCGGCCTCTTCACTGCTCGCCGTGGCGATCGGCGCCGTGTTCTCCAGCGCGCTCAAGGGCCAGTGCCGGGCCCGCCCCGAGCTGCCCGGCCAGGCGCTGCCGCTGCGGATCGAGGTGCCCGCGCTGCCGGCACGCGGCGCCGGGGACCTGGTGACCCGGCTGTTCGAGCCGCTCGGCTGGGCGGTGACGGCGGAGCCGGTGGCGCTGGACGAGCAGTTCCCCGAGTGGGGCGACTCGCGGTACGTACGGCTCGTGCTGGAGGGCGAGCAGCGGCTCGCCGACGCGCTGCGCCAGCTGTACGTACTGCTGCCGGTGCTCGACGACGCCAAGCACTACTGGGTCTCGCCCGACGAGGTCGACAAGCTGCTGCGCTCCGGCGAGGGCTGGCTGGAGAACCACCCCGAGCAGCGCCTCATCACCAGCCGCTATCTCGCCCGTCGCCACGGGCTGACGCGGGACGCGCTCGACCGCCTCGAACTCGCCCGGCTCGCCGAGGCCGACGACAGCGAGGCGGAGGAGCTCGACAACGCGGTGGACGAGGAGAGCGACACCGAGGAGAAGCCCGTACCGCTTGCCGTACAACGGCGCGAGGCGATCCTCGCGGAGCTGCGCTCGGCCAGGGCGGCGCGGGTGCTCGACCTCGGCTGCGGGCAGGGCCAGCTGGTGGGCGCGCTGCTGAAGGAGGCCCAGTTCACCGACATCGTCGGCGTCGACGTGTCGATGCGGGCGCTGAAAGAGGCCGCACGGCGGCTGCGGCTGGAGCGGATGTCCGAGCGACAGGCCGCGCGGGTGCGGCTGTTGCAGGGCTCCCTGGCGTACACCGACGCCCGGCTCAAGGGGTACGACGCGGCGGTGCTCAGCGAGGTGATCGAGCACCTCGATCTGCCGCGGCTGCCCGCCCTGGAGTATGCCGTCTTCGGTGCGGCCAGACCGGGGACCGTGCTGGTGAGCACGCCCAACGTCGAGTACAACGTGCGCTGGGAGAGCCTGCCCGCCGGGCATGTGCGCCACAACGACCACCGCTTCGAGTGGACGCGCGCGGAGTTCCGCGCCTGGGCCGAGGACGTGGCCGAGCGGCACGGCTACGGGGTGGAGTTCCGGCCCGTGGGCCCCGACGACCCGGAGGTCGGGCCGCCCACCCAGCTCGCGGTGTTCACCATGAATGCCCAGGACGCAGTGGACCCCCAGGAGTCAGCCGCGCGGGACAAGACAGAGGCCAAGACAGAGACCGAAGCCAAGGCCAAGACCGAGACCGAGAAGGAGGAGAAGGCGGCATGACCGACAGCGACACCAACACCGGCACCCACACCCAGACCCACATCGGCACCGACACCGACACCGGCACCCGCGCCAAGCGCACTCTCGCCGTGCCCGACCTCTCCCTCGTGGTCCTCATCGGCGCCACCGGCTCCGGCAAGTCCACTTTCGCGGCGCGCCACTTCAGGCCCACCGAGGTCATCTCCTCGGACTTCTGCCGCGGTCTGGTCAGCGACGACGAGAACGACCAGGGCGCCAGCCGGGACGCCTTCGACGTCCTGCACTACATCGCGGGCAAACGGCTCGCGGCCGGCCGGCTCACCGTCGTCGACGCCACCAGCGTCCAGGCGGAGAGCCGCAAGCAGCTCGTACAGCTGGCCCGCGAGCACGACGTGCTGCCGGTGGCCATCGTCCTCGACATGCCGGAGGAGGTCTGCGCGGCGCGCAACGCGGCGCGCCCCGACCGGGCCGGCCTGCCCCGCCATGTCATCCAGCGCCACCAGCGCGAACTGCGCCGTTCCCTGCGCCACTTGGAGCGCGAGGGGTTCCGCAAGGTGCACGTCCTGCGCGGGGTGGAGCAGGCGGAGGCCGCCGAGGTCACCTTGGAGCGGCGTTATAACGACCTGCGGCACCGCACCGGCCCGTTCGACATCGTCGGCGACATCCACGGCTGCCGCTCCGAGCTGGAGACGCTGCTCGCCAAGCTCGGATACGCCGTCGAGCGGGACGGCGCGGGTCGGCCGGTGGACGCCGTGCACCCCGAGGGACGCACGGCCGTGTTCGTCGGCGACCTCGTGGACCGCGGCCCGGACAGCCCCGGCGTGCTCCGCCTCGTCATGGGCATGGTCGCCGCGGGCCACGCGCTGTGCGTGCCCGGCAACCATGAGAACAAGCTCGGCCGCTACCTGAAGGGCCGCAAGGTCCAGCACACGCACGGGCTCGCCGAGACCGTCGAGCAGCTGGAGAAGGAGGACGACGCCTTCGTCGCGGAGGTCCGCGGCTTCATCGAGTCGCTGGTCAGCCATTACGTGCTCGACGGCGGGAGCCTCGTCGTCTGCCACGCCGGGCTGCCCGAGAAGTACCACGGCCGCACCTCCGGCCGGGTCCGCTCGCACGCCCTGTACGGGGAGACGACCGGCGAGACCGACGAGTTCGGCCTGCCCGTGAGATACCCGTGGGCGGAGGAGTACCGGGGCCGCGCCGTTGTTGTGTACGGGCATACGCCCGTACCGAACACCTCCTGGATCAACAACACCATCTGCCTCGACACCGGCGCCGTCTTCGGCGGCAAGATGTCCGCGCTGCGCTGGCCCGAGCGCGAGCTGGTGGACGTACCGGCCGAGCAGGTCTGGTACGAGCCGGTCAGACCGCTCGCGTCCGAGGCGCCCGGCGGGGCCGACGGTCGGCCGCTCGACCTCGCCGACGTCGCGGGACGGCGGGCCGTGGAGACCCGGCACATGGGCCGGATCGCGGTGAAGGAGGAGAACGCCGCCGCCGCGCTGGAGGTCATGAGCCGCTTCGCGGTCGACCCGCGGCTGCTCGCCTACCTCCCGCCGACCATGGCGCCCTGCGCGACCTCGAAGGAGGACGGCTATCTGGAACACCCGGCCGAGGCCTTCGCCGGGTACCGCGCGGACGGCGTGCGCCACGTGGTGTGCGAGGAGAAGCACATGGGGTCGCGGGCGGTGGTCCTGCTCTGCCGCGACCAGGACGTCGCGCGGGAGCGGTTCGGCGCGGCCGACGGGGTGACGGGGGCCCTGCACACGCGCACCGGACGGCCCTTCTTCGACGACCCGGAGAAGACCGAGGCGATTCTCGCGCGGTTGCGGAGCGCCGTCGGCGTGGCGGGCCTGTGGGAGGAGCTGGCCACGGGCTGGCTGCTGTTCGACGCGGAGCTGATGCCGTGGTCGCTGAAGTCCGGCGGGCTGCTGCGCCACCAGTACGCGGCCGTCGGCGCGGCCTCCCGTGCCGTCTTCCCGGGGGCGCTCACGGCCCTGGAGTCGGCGGCGGCGCGCGGCGTGGACGTGTCCGGCCTGCTCGACCTCCAGCGGGAGCGGGCCGCCGACGCGGCGGCCTTCACCGAGGCGTACCGGCGGTACTGCTGGCCGGTCGAGAGCCTGGACGACGTGCGGCTCGCGCCGTTCCAGATCCTGGCCGCCGAGGGCCGCGGCCTCGCGGCCGTGCCGCACGACGAGCAGCTGGCGTGGCTGGACCGGCTAGTCGACGCCGACACCAGCCCTGGTGAGGGTGATCGGAGCGGCGGCGGGCTGCTGACCCGTACCCGACGGCTCGTCGTCGACACGGAGGACGAGGCGTCGGTCGCCGCCGGTGTGCGGTGGTGGCTCGACCTGACCGAGGCGGGCGGCGAGGGCATGGTCGTCAAGCCGCTCCAGGCGTACCTGCGCCGACCGGACGGCAGGCTCGTCCAGCCCGGCGTGAAGTGCCGTGGCCGCGAGTATCTGCGCATCGTCTACGGCCCGGAGTACACACGCCCGGAGAACCTGGACCGGCTGCGCATACGGCATTTGGGGCACAAGCGCTCGCTGGCCCTGCGCGAATACGCGCTCGGGCTGGAGGCGCTGGACCGGATGGCGGACGGCGAACCGCTGTGGCGGGTGCACGAGGCGGTGTTCGCGGTACTGGCCCTGGAATCGGAACCGGTCGACCCCCGGCTCTGAGCCTGCGGCGGCTCCGGCGTCTCCCGCACCTGCCGGGCGCTCCGGACCGCCCCACGGACCGCCCCACGGGCCGCCTCCGGCCGC
Organism: Streptomyces sp. NPDC057654; assembly: GCF_042800135.1. NCBI lineage: Bacteria > Bacillati > Actinomycetota > Actinomycetes > Kitasatosporales > Streptomycetaceae > Streptomyces > Streptomyces sp. NPDC057654. The sequence continues at coordinate 10,668 of NZ_JBHVHQ010000093.1, forward strand.
CTCCGGCCGGGTTCGGCCGGGGGCCCTCACCGGGCCCCCGCGTTCCGGACTCGGCCCCGCGCGCCGACCCCGACGCGTCGTGTGCCGAGTGATCACGGCTGGTTCGGGCCAGGATGGGCGCATGGGATTCCATGTCGACTCCGAGGCCGGGCGGCTGCGCCGCGTCATCCTGCACCGTCCCGACCTGGAGCTGAAGCGCCTCACGCCGTCCAACAAGGACGCCCTGCTCTTCGACGACGTCCTGTGGGTGCGCCGGGCCCGTGCCGAGCACGACGGGTTCGCCGACGTGCTGCGCGAACGCGGGGTGGAGGTCCACCTCTTCCAGGACCTCCTCGCCGAGAGCCTCGCGGTGCCGGCGGCCCGTAGGCTCGTACTGGACCGGGTCTTCGACGAGAAGGAGTACGGGCCGCTCGCCACCGGGCCGCTGCGCGCGGCCTTCGACGAGCTGTCGGTGCCCGAGCTGGCCGAGGCGCTGGTGGGCGGGATGACGAAGCGGGAGTTCCTGGCCGGGTACGCGGAGCCGGTGTCGGTGCGGTTCCACGCGATGGAGCTGGACGATTTCCTGCTCAACCCGCTGCCCAACCACCTCTTCACCCGTGACGCCTCGGCGTGGGTCTACGACGGGGTCTCCATCAACGCGATGCGCTGGCCGGCCCGCTGGCACGAGACGGTGCACTACGAGGCCGTGTACCGGCACCACCCGCTGTTCGCCGCCGCAGATTTCAACGTCTGGTCGGAGGGGCAGGCGGCTTATCCGTCCACCATCGAGGGCGGGGACGTGCTGGTCATCGGCGATGGGGCGGTGCTCATCGGGATGAGCGAGCGGACCACGCCGCAGGCCGTGGAGATGCTGGCGCGCGGGCTCTTCGCGGCCGGGTCGGCCCGTACGATCGTGGCGCTGGACATGCCCAAGGGGCGGGCGTTCATGCACCTGGACACCGTGATGACGATGGTGGACGGGGACACCTTCACGCAGTACGCGGGGCTCGGGATGCTCCGCTCGTACACGATCGAGCCGGGCGCGGGCGAGCGGGACCTCAAGGTCACCGACCATCCGCCGGGTCATATGCACCGCGCCATAGCGGCGGCGCTCGGCCTGGACGCGATCCGGGTGCTGACGGCGACGCAGGACGTGCACGCGGCGGAGCGCGAGCAGTGGGACGACGGCTGCAACGTGCTGGCGCTGGAGCCGGGCGTGGTGGTCGCGTACGAGCGGAACGCGACCACCAACACGTTTCTGCGCAAGCACGGGATCGAGGTCATCACGATCCCCGGCAGCGAGCTGGGCCGGGGGAGGGGCGGCCCGCGCTGTATGAGCTGCCCGGTGGAGAGAGACCCTGTATAGGGGCCGGAGAGCGTGGACTATGTCGCCTTCGCACCGACCCTGCCGCATCCCTATGCAAACAGTCGTATACACTTCCGTAATTCCCTGAAGCTCTGCATCTCTCTTGAACCTTGTATCCCTGTAGTCGTGACTGAGGAGCCCACCCCATGGCGATAGATCTCACGGGCCGCCACTTCCTCAAGGAGCTGGACTTCACCGCCGAGGAGTTCCGTGGCCTGATCGAGCTGGCCGCCGAGCTCAAGGCCGCCAAGCGCGCGGGCGTGGAGGAGCAGCGGCTCCGTGGCAGGAACATCGCCCTGGTCTTCGAGAAGACCTCCACCCGTACCCGCTGCGCCTTCGAGGTGGCCGCCGCCGACCAGGGCGCTTCCACGACCTATCTCGACCCGTCCGGTTCGCAGATCGGGCACAAGGAGTCGGTGAAGGACACGGCGCGGGTGCTGGGCCGGATGTTCGACGGGATCGAGTACCGGGGGCACGGCCAGGAGATCGTCGAGGAACTGGGGCGGTTCGCGGGCGTCCCCGTCTTCAACGGGCTCACCGACGAATGGCACCCCACCCAGATGCTGGCCGACGTGCTCACGGTCGTCGAGCACACCGCGAAGCCGCTGGAGCAGGTCGCGTTCGCCTATCTGGGCGATGCCCGCTACAACATGGGCAACTCCTACCTCATAACCGGCGCCCTGCTCGGCATGGACGTACGGATCGTCGCGCCCCGCCGGATGTGGCCGACGGACGAGATCGTGGCCGAGGCGCGGCGGCTGGCCGAGGGTTCCGGCGCGCGCGTCACGCTCACCGAGGACGTGGCCGAGGGCGTACGCGGCGCGGACTTCGTCGCCACCGACGTCTGGGTGTCGATGGGCGAGCCCAAGGAGGTGTGGGAGGAGCGGATCAAGCTGCTCGCCGGGTACGCCGTGACCATGGACGTGCTGCGCGCCACCGGCAACCCCGACGTGAAGTTCATGCACTGCCTGCCCGCCTTCCACGACCTCGGCACCAAGGTCGGCCAGGAGATCCACGAGCTGTACGGGCTGACCTCCCTGGAGGTCACCGACGAGGTCTTCGAGTCCGGGCACTCCGTCGTCTTCGACGAGGCCGAGAACCGCATGCACACCATCAAGGCCGTGCTCGTCGCGACCCTCGGAGACGGTAAGGGCGCTGCGGCCGCATAGCCATACGCCCCAATGGGCGATCATGCATCGGTAGCGGTTACTATTCACCTATTCGGTGGGGTCCGGGCACGCACGACGCCCGGACCCCACCCGCTTGTGCACGACCAGAGAAGAGATCCACCCCATGCCCCCGTCCGGACTGCGCGTCAAGTCCCCCGATCTGCTCATAGCCGAGTCCGGCGCGGACCTCGAAGGGCATGGCCTCAAGCGCACCATGGGCCTCTTCCAGCTCGTGTGCTTCGGCGTCGGCGCGATCGTCGGCACCGGCATCTTCGTCGGCCTCTCCGACACGGTCGCCCAGGCGGGCCCGGCCGCCGCCGCCTCCTTTGTGATCGCCGCCGTGACCTGCGTCTTCACCGCCTTCTCCTTCGCGGAGCTGGGCGGCGCGATCCCCGTGTCGGGCTCCTCCTACTCGTACGCCTACGCGACGCTCGGCGAGGGCGCGGCCTTCCTGATCGGCTGGTGCCTGCTGCTGGAGTACGGCGTCTCGGTCTCGGCCGTCGCCGTCGGCTGGGGCCAGTATCTGAACGAGCTGCTCGCCGGTCTCATCGGCCACCAGCTGCCCGCCGCCCTGTCCAACGCCCCCGGCGAGGGCGGCGTCGTCAACCTTCCCGCCGTCGTCGTGATGCTGCTCGCCGCGACGCTGCTGGTGCGCGGGGTGCGGGAGAGCGCGCGGGCGACCGCGTTCATGGCCGTACTGAAGATCGCCGTCCTCGTCGTCTTCTGCGCCATCGCGTTCACCGCCTTCAAGGCCGGGAACCTCTCGCCGTTCGCCTCGCACGGCGTCGCCGGGGTCACCTCCGGCGCGTCGGTCGCCTTCTTCTCGTACATCGGCTTCGACGCGATCACCACGGCCGGCGAGGAGGTCAAGAACCCGCGGCGGACCGTCCCGCTCGCGATCATGATCTGCATCGGCGTCGTCACGCTGCTCTACTGCCTGGTCTCCTTCGCCGCGGTCGGTGCGATGTCCGCCGACTCCGTGGCCGACCGGCCCGCGGCCCTCTCGCTCATCGTCAACCAGGTCACCGGCTCGACCCTCGGCGGCGGCGTCATCGCCTTCGGCGCGGTCGTCGCCATCGCCTCCGTCGTGCTGGCCGTGATGTACGGACAGACCCGCATCCTCATGTCCATGTCGCGGGACGGGCTGATCCCGCGCGTCTTCGAGCGCATCTCGCCCAAGACCTCCACGCCCGTCGCGGGCACCTGGATCGTCGCCGTGGTCTTCGCGGTGCCCGCCGCGCTCGTACCGCTGGACGTCGTGCTGAACCTGACCACCATCGGCACCCTCGCCGTCATGGCCGTGGTCAATGTCGCCGTGATCGCGCTGCGCCGCAAGCGCCCCGACCTGCCGCGGCCTTTCCGGGCCCGGCTCTTCCCCCTCACGCCGCTCCTGGGCGTCGGCTTCTGCCTGTATCTGATGTACGGGACGGGGCCGGCGACCTGGGCGCAGTTCGCCGCGTTCCTCGTGGTCGGCGCGCTCGTGTACGTCTTCTACGGGCGTCAGCGTTCGCGTATCGCAGCCAAGCCGGGCGCGGCCGGCCCCCGAATTCCGGCGGGAGCGGGCGTCAGCACGCCGGGCGGAGAGTGAACCAGACGGCCTTGCCGTGTTCCGTGGCGCGGTAGCCGGAGGCCGCGCTCAGCGTACGGATCAGCAGCAGCCCCCGGCCGTGCTCGTCGAGGCTGTCCGGGGAGGGCGACGGCGCGGGGATGCCGTCGAGGCCGCCCACCGGGGCCGGGTCGCGGTCGTGCACCTCGACCTGGCAGCCGGTCTCCAGCAGCTCCACCACCAGCTCTATCGGGTCGTCGCCGCCCGTGTGCTCCACCGCGTTGGCCACCAGCTCCGCCGTTAGCAGCTCTGCCGTGTCGCTGTCCGCCGCCGCCTCGATGTCCGTGAGCGCGCTCCGGATCAGGGCGCGCGCGATCGGCACGGCGGCCGTGGTGTGCGGCAGGAAGATGCGCCAGAAGGCCGGGCGGGCGGTATCGGGCAACGTATCGGTCCGTTCGTAGAAGGACTCTTTTGGGGATTCTCTGGGGACTCTTCGGAATCTTTCCGTCTTCAACAGTACGAAATCGGTGCGGGTGGTGTGAGAGTCCCCGGTCCGGTGCTTTTGGGACTTAGGGCCCCTGACGCGAGTCCCCGGCGACCGGCTCCCGACCGGCTCCCGACCGGCCCCGCCGCCCCGCCGCCGACATCCCCCTGGTATCGCGCACTCATGACGACAGTCACGCTTCGGTGATAACTTCGAAAGGCAGGCAGCACCAGCCGTCCGGCTGTAGGAGGCCACGCCCCATGAGTCCGTTCACCGGGTCCGCGCACCGCACCGAAGCCGAGGAGTGGCGGAATCTGCGCCTCACCCTCGACAACGGCGTCGCGACCGTCACCCTCGCCCGCCCCGAGAAGCTCAACGCCCTCACCTTCGGCGCCTACGCCGACCTGCGCGACCTCCTCCCGGAGCTGGCCCGCGACGGTTCCGTACGGACCCTCGTGCTCGGCGGCGAGGGACGCGGCTTCTGCTCCGGCGGCGACGTCGACGACATCATCGGCGCCACCCTGGCCATGGACACCGGCGAGCTCCTCGACTTCAACCGGATGACCGGCCAGGTCGTACGGGCGCTGCGCGAGTGCCCCTTCCCCGTGGTCGCCGCGGTGCACGGCGTCGCCGCGGGTGCGGGCGCCGTCCTCGCCCTGGCCGCCGACTTCCGGGTCGCCGACCCCTCCGCGCGCTTCGCGTTCCTGTTCACCCGCGTCGGGCTCTCCGGCGGCGACATGGGCGCGGCCTATCTGCTGCCGCGCGTCGTCGGCCGCGGGCACGCGACCCGGCGGCGG
>NZ_JBHVHQ010000094.1:0-15883 GCF_042800135.1 Streptomyces sp. NPDC057654
GCTTTCTACTTAACCCAGGCTATTTCAATGAGATCGGGATCAAACCTTTTCCCTCGTCCTGCCGGATGGATGATAACGGCCCGAATGCTCTGTCTCAGTCGATGCTTTTTCTCTGGAATGGTGTAGCTCTTCCAGTCCCTCAGAAGGTCGGGGATTGGTTCCCGCGTTTGTGCCTTAGAGGCGAGAACTTTCCGACGCTCCCGAGTAAGTTTGTCGCGCTCGTTCTCTAGATCCTCGATCATGTCGAGGGCTTTATCTATGGAGATGCGCTTTTCTCTGCGTCGCGCACTGACTGAGTCAAGCTCTAGGCTAATCTCGGAAAGTCGCTTGTCATTCTTTGTTTCGTCGACCTCTTCGGCTTTGATCACCGTTCCAAGGCTCTTTCTCATTTCTTCGAGGTAGACGTCTGTGACAAGTTCTTCGATAGGGGGACCCACGCGCGTGATCCCTCCGCAACCGCCGAGATTGGTTAGGCAGGCATATCGGTATCCGTACTTCTCGTACGAACTAGTTCCTTTGGTGTACCAATTTGCAACCATTGAGAAGGAGCACAAACCACAACGAGCAATGCCGCTCAACAGGTACTTTTGAGAAGTGTCATGCGGTTTCTGGTTGCCAGCCTTCCTAGCGGTCTTGCGTCGCACAATCTCCTCTACGCACGCCGCCCACTCCTCCGGGGTGCAAACCGGCTCCCAGTCTCCCATGACCGGCTTGCCTTCATCGTCATAGACGATGTGGTCTGGCATCCATGGCTTTGCGTTTCCGCGACGGTCTTCCTGAGGCAAGTAGGTCTGATATCCGCAGTTACGAGGGTTGACCAATCGTGCTTCTACAGTCGAATACTGGAGACTGTATGTATTGCTGCCATCCTTCTTACGTCTCTTGTTTTCCTTGGGTTCATAGCCGAGAGTGATCCACTCGTGCCGAATTGTGCCAACCTTTTTGCCGCCGGGGATGGCACGAATTGCCGCGAGCAGATTATCCGCTTCGGTCTCGTGCAACGTTTTGCGGTCTTCCGCCCATCCGAAAGCACGAGGCGCGCCACGCATTCGGCCTCGCTTCGCATTGGCCCTGTTCGTTCCGCTGACTCGGCGTTTGGTGTTCGCAACCTCTAGACCGCCCACGCTAGCTTGCATCATGAACATGCTTCGCCCTTCGGGCGTGGACAGGTCGGTACCGCCGTCAACTGCCCGGCCGACAAGTTTCGGGTTGATCAGGTAGAGCCGGTTGACGCGTGCAGCATCAAACTCCAAGCGGACGACTCGGTCAGAGTGGGTAAAGACGATCCCACGTATGACGCCGCTCTCTAGGTCCCTAAGCATTTGCTCAAACTCGGGCCGGACTATCAGCGGGTCAGAAGCCGGGATGTTGTTGTCGTTGTACTCGCGGACGACCGTCCAGCCGAGGTGTTCCGCGAATCGGCGGCTCCGCTGGAACTGGTCGGCAACCTGCTCTCCTTCCTCGCGGCCGGTAGAGCCCGACTTGAGTGCCTTGTCTTCTGATAGCCGACCGTATGAACCAACCGGGACTAGCCCGACGGTCTGTGCGGTGGTGTCAGTGCTGGCCAGCTCCATGATCGTCGTCGTCATGGCGGCAGTGTACGCGAGAAGTGTGTTTCAGTGGTCTTCGGCCAGAAGAAGACGACCTTCCACTTGCCCTCGTAGGTCTTGTGGTCGATCTGCGCGAACGCCTTGTCCGCGTCGAGGTCCACGCAGGCGGTCAGGTCGAACTCGGGGAACTTGTCACCGACAGTGAGCACGCGCTCTCCTTCAGACTTGCTGAGAAAACCCCGTTGCGGGAGTTTCCTGAGGGTTGGACGAGAGCCAGAGTGCCACAGGAGGCATTGATCAGTGAAATAGCTAGACTGTGTGTTGTTGATCGGAGGTAGTTATCAGTGACAGCGTCCACGACGCCGGGAAGCAGACCCCGGCAGCCCAGCCTCGCCCAGCTCCGGGCCTTCGCCGCCGTCGCCGAGCACCTGCACTTCCGCGACGCCGCGGCCGACATCGGCATGAGCCAGCCCGCCCTCTCCGGCGCCGTCTCCGCGCTGGAGGAAGTGCTCGGGGTGCAGCTCCTAGAGCGTACGACCCGCAAGGTGCTGCTCAGCTCCGCGGGCGAACGGCTCGCGGCCCGCGCCCGTACCGTCCTCGATGCCGTCGGCGCGCTGCTGGAGGAAGCGGACGCCGCGCGCGCCCCCTTCACCGGGCCGCTGCGGCTCGGCGTGATCCCCACCGTGGCGCCGTACCTCCTGCCGACCGTACTGCGCCTCGTCCACGACGCCTATCCCGCGCTCGACCTCCAGGTCCACGAGGAGCAGACCGCCTCCCTCCTCGACGGGCTCGCCCACGGGCGGCTCGACCTGCTGCTCCTCGCGGTGCCGCTCGGCGCGCCGGGCACCACCGAGCTCCCGCTGTTCGACGAGGACTTCGTGCTCGTCATGCCCCACGAGCACTGGCTCGCCGGGCGCGGCGACATCCCCCGAGAGGCGCTCAAGGAACTCGACCTGCTCCTCCTCGACGAGGGCCACTGCCTGCGCGATCAGGCCCTCGACATCTGCCGCGAGGCGGGCCGCACGGCGGGCGCGGCCGTCACCACCAGCGCGGCGGGCCTCGCCACCCTGGTCCAGCTCGTCGGCGGCGGACTCGGCGTGACGCTCCTGCCGCGCACCGCGCTGCGCGTGGAGACCGACCGCAACGACCAGCTCACCACGGGGTGTTTCGCGGACCCGGCGCCGTCCCGCCGGATCGCGCTGGTCATGCGCTCAGGGGCCGCGCGCCAGGGGGAGTTCGAGGAGCTGGCGGCGGAGCTGCGCGAGGCGCTGCGCGCTCTGCCGGTGCGGATAGCGGCCTGACGGCTGGTCGGCGCTTACGGGCGGCGGTTGTGGGCACCCGGGGTGTAGCCGAACGCGCGCCGGAACACGTCGATGAACGCGCTGGTGGAGGCCCAGCCGCAGCGGTGCGCGACGGCCGTCACCGGCATGTCGCCGGCCAGCATCCGCAGTGCGTGGTACAGGCGCAGTTGAGTGCGCCACTGGGGGAAGGTCATGCCCAGCTCGCGGCGGAACAGCCGGCTGAGCGTGCGCTCACTGCCCCCGGTCGCGCTCCCCAGTTCGGCCAGCGTGCGCGGGTCGTCGGGGTGCCGGCGCAGCAGATCGCAGACGGCCGCGAGGCGCGGGTCCGTGGGGGACGGCAGCTGGACGAGCTGCTGGGGCGAGGCGCGCAGCTGGTCGAGGAGGACCGCGCGCAGCCGCCGCCGCTCCGGCGTCTCGTCGTGGGGGCCGCCGGTGTACGCGAGGATCAGCTCGCGCAGCAGCGGGCTGACGGCGAGGACGGTGGGGGAGCCGAGGCCCAGGGGGTTGGTGTCGGGCTCCAGGCCGAGCAGATGCAACGCGAGGTGTCCGTAGGCGCGGTGGGCGTGCACGCAGCCTGCCGGGACCCAGATGGCGCGGGTGCCGGGGGCGAAGCACGTACCGGCGTCGGTGGTGACGGCCACGACGCCGGAGCCCGCGTAGACGATCTGGTGGCCGTCGTGGCGGTGCGCGTCGACCTCCTCCCCGGGGGCCATCGACTGGGCGCGGGTAGGGGCCTCGGGCAAGTGGCGGATGTCCGGCATAGATTGGCACTTTATTGGAAGTGCGCCAGGCGGGCCGTGGTGGCGATGAGGGGATGGAGCCCACGCAGACCACGCAGACCTCGCGCACCCCGTCCGGCCGCTGGTCCATCACGCTGCTGTCCCTGGGCCATGCCTGCGTGGACGTCTACCAGGGCGCGGTGGCAGCCCTGGTGCCGTTCTTCGTCTCCGAACGCGCCTATACCTACGCCGCCGCCTCCGGCATCGTCCTCGCCGCCTCGCTGCTGTCCTCCGTGGTGCAGCCGCTGTTCGGGGCGCTCGTCGACAAGTGGGCCATGCCGTGGCTGCTGCCGGTGAGCACGCTGCTGGGCGGCGCGGGGGTCGCCCTCGCCGGGGTCGGCGGCTCGTACGCGCTCACGCTCGCGGCCGTCGCCGTGTCCGGCATCGGCATCGCCGCGTACCACCCGGAAGCCGCCCGCGTGGCCCGCGACGTCAGTCGCGGCAGCCATACCGCCATGGGCTGGTTCTCCCTCGGCGGCAACATCGGCTTCGCCGCCGCGCCCCTGATGGTCTCCGCCGTCATCGCCACCGGCGGCCTGCACGCCTCCCCGCTGCTCGTCGTCCCCGCCCTCGCCGGCGCGGCGCTGTGCGTGGCCGCGCTGCGGGCGCGGGTCCCCGACGCCGCGTCAGGAGGCGGCCCGGCCCGTGTGAAGGAGACTGTCGGCCGGGACGACTGGGCGTCCTTCGCGAAGCTGTCTGGGGCCATTGTGTGCCGCTCGATCGTCTTCGTCGGGCTCGGCGCGTTCATCTCGCTGTACGCGAGCCGGCGCACCGGCGGCGGGGACGCCGCGGGCACGGCCGCGCTGTTCGTGCTCTATCTCGGCGGCGCGGTGGGCACCGTGGCCGGCGGGCGGCTCGCCACCCGGTACGGGCGGATTCCGGTCGTCCAGTGGTCGTACGCCCTGAGCGTCCTGGCCGTGGCGGGCGTGGTCCTCGTCCCCGGACCGCCGCTCTATCTCTTCGTCGCGCTCACCTCGGCCGGGCTGTACGTGCCCTTCTCCCTGCACATCACCCTCGGCCAGGACTATCTGCCGCGGCGCGTGGGCACCGCGGGCGGCGTCACCCTGGGGCTGGCCGTCAGCGTCGGAGGCGTCGCCACCCCCGTCATCGGGGCCCTCGCCGATGCCACGTCCCTGCGGACGGCCCTCGCTCCGCTGATCGCGCTGCCCGCCGTCGGGTGGCTCCTGCTGCGTACGTTGAAGGAGCCCGAACTGCCCGGCGCGGGCGGGGGCGCGGGCGGCGGTGAGGCGTCGGCCGCCACGCCGCCGGGCCCCGCCGCCGACGCCGCGGCTCGTCCATGAGCCGGTCGCCGGAGGAGGGGCCCTACGGTCCGTCACTCCGTACGGTCCGTCACTCCGTCACTCCGTCACTTCGTACGGTCTGTCACTCCGTCACTCCGTACGGAGCCCGTCCGGGCGCATCATCCGCCACAGCGGCGGCAGGCTGATCAGCGTCACCACCAGGATCACGGCGGCGCCGACGCCCGTCATGGGCACGAACACCAGCCAGTCGGCGGTCGAGCGGTTGAGCATCCGCATCAGCACCACCCCCAGGCCCAGACCGCCCACGATGGCCAGGGCCAGGCCCAGCACCACCGGGACCGCCGTCTGCCACAGCACGGACCAGGCCATCGTGGTGCGCCGGGTGCCGAAGGCCACCAGCACGGACAGCAGCCGCCTGCGCTCGCGCAGCTGCTCCAGCATGGAGACCAGCATGCTGGCCGCGATCAGCAGCATCGTCGCCCCCGCGGCCAGGTACAGCCCGGTGGTGACGCTGTTGAACCGCTTGTCGTTGCGGAAGTTCTCGATGGACCGCACGAACATCGTCGGGTCGATCCGCGCCGCCGTGTTACGGACGTAGTCGGCCGCGTCCGGCTGCCGCGGGTCGACCCGGATGGTCATCCGCAGGGCGGGGCCTTGGAGGTCGGAGGCGCGCAGGGCCGAAGGGGTGGCGTAGATCCCCGACTGCCGGTCCCCTCGGGGGTCGGTGCGCGGCTGGAGGGTCCGCGCCGACTTCGGCACGGTCCACGTCTTGCCCGACGACTTCTTTCCCTCCTCGGGCGGCCGCAGGTCGAGCTTCGTGCCGGGCTTCGCCAACTCGCCGCTCGGGTCATAACCCCCGCCCCCCGGCAGCAGGAAGACGTCGCCGTCCTTGCAGCCCCCGGTCATCCGCGCGATCTGCTTCAGCGTCGGGCAGTCGCCGACCATCAGCGTCTCGCTGGGCTTGAACTCCTCCCCCTTGCGCAGCGGTCCCGCCCGCTCCACGGTCGCCTCGATGGTGCCGATGACACCGGCCACGCCCTTGGTGTTCCGGAAGTCGTCGAGCACCTTGTGCGCCGTGGCGGGGTCGTCCGTGTTCGTGTCGGCGTAGAGCTGCGCGCGCTCGCTGTCCATGCCCGTCGCCTTGCGGAAGTCGCCCTGCACGCCGGAGAAGAGCATCTGGAGCGCGATGGTGCCCGCCACCGCCACGGTGATGCCGCTGACCGCGCGCGCCGCCGTGCCGCTGCTGAGCTGGAGCCGCCGGGTGGCGAGCTGCCAGGCGACCGGACCGCCCTTGAACCGGCCCACCGCGGCCTCCACCAGCCAGGGCAGGAGCAGGGTGAGAGCGAGCAGCATCAGCGCCGCGCCCGTCGCGACCTGGGCCGTCTTGACCTGGCTGCCGCTGCCGCCGATGCTGCCGGCCAACGGCAGCAGCAGCGCCAGCCCGAGGACCAGGATGGCCAGCCGCCACAGCAGCCGCCGGCGTCGCTCGCCGGTGCCGCGCACCACGCCGAGCGGCTCGATGCTGATGCCGCGCAGCGCGAAGAGCGTGACGGCGACGGCGGACGCCGGAATGGCCAGCACGACGATCGCGGCGAGCCAGGGCACGGGGGTCACGTCGGCCGGGAAGACGTTGATGTCCCAGATCGTGACCGAGCCGATGAGCTCGCGCCCGAGCAGGAAGAACGCGGTACCCAGGACCAGGCCGAGGAGCGCCCCGAAGAGCGCCTCCCCGGCGGCGATCCGCCCTGTCATCCGCCGGTCGGCGCCGACCAGCCGCAGCGCGGCGAGCCGCCGGTCGCGCTGTTCGCCGCCGAACCGCACCGCCGTGGCGATGAAGACGGCCACCGGCATCAGCAGCACCACGCAGGCCACGATGATCACGAGCACGAGCTCCGCGTCCATCGGCCTGGTGTCGCCGTACCCCTTCTCGCCGCCGAAGTGGTCGGTGCGTATGCCCCTTACGTTGGAGCCGATGTTGTCGCTGCCCGCGTAGTAGATGAGTTCGCTGGGCCCCACCACGCCCTGGTCGCCGATGGTGCCGACGACCTTGTAGTTCTTCAGCCGCTCCCGCAGCAGCCCGCTCCCGGGCTCGTGCAGCAGGTCGCGCAGGGCGGGGGAGACGACCATCTCGCCGGGGCCGGGCATCTTCGCGACGCCGGGCGGCGCGGGCGGGCGGGCTCCGTCGGGCTGGAGCAGGATGCCGTTGATCTCGTCGTCGCGGAAGGCGCTCCTGTTGGTCAGGTAGCGGAAGGAGTGGTCGGAGGGGTGCAGTTCCCCTTCCGGGAAGGAGATGTAGCGGTTCTCTCCGCGCTGGTTGCGGGCGTCGAGGAGGTTGGGTATGGAGGAGGCGCCCAGCAGCAGGGCCACGCCCAGCCCCACGCCGACGGCGGTCAGGGTCGTACGGATCCAGCCCTGGCGTCCGCCGCCCGCGGCGAAGCGCACGCCCAACATGAGGTCGCGGGCCCAGGCGGCGAGCCCGCCCGGCGGCTTGCCCGGGGGCCGGCGGGCGCCGTCCCGGCCGGCCGTCGCGTCGTCGAGGCGGCTCACCGGGCACCCGCCATGTCACGGGCCTTGCCGTCGCGCACGACGACCTCGCGGTCCGAGTACGCGGCGACCCGCGCCTCATGGGTGACCAGCACGACGGCGGCCCTGGACTCGCGGGCGGCCTGGGTGAACAGCTCCATCACGCGCTCGCCGTTGAGCGAGTCCAGCGCGCCGGTCGGCTCGTCGGCGAACAGCACGCGCGGCGAGGTGACCAGCGAGCGGGCGACGGCGACGCGCTGCCCCTGGCCGCCGGAGACCTGACCGGGCCGCTTCGCACCCACCTCGGCGACCTCCAGCCGCTCCATCCACTCCAGCGCGCGGGCCTCGGCGGCCTTGCGCTTCACGCCGGTCAGGCGGAGCGGCAGGGCGACGTTCTCGACGCAGGTCAGCTCGGGTACGAGCTGGCCGAACTGGAAGACGAAGCCGAACTCGCCGCGGCGCAGCGCGCTGCGCTCGGCGTCGCCCATGGACGACAGCTCGCGGCCGTCGAAGCGCACGGACCCCGAGTCGGGCTGGACGATGCCGGCCAGGCAGTGCAGCAGCGTGGACTTGCCGGAGCCCGAGGGCCCCATGACGGCGACGACCTCGCCCGGATGGATGGAGAAGTCCGCGCCGTCGAGGGCGGGCGTGGGCCCGTACGCCTTGCGCAGGTCGTGGGCGGAGAGCAGGGCGCCGGCGGGGGTCACGGGCGTACCTCCTTGGCGAGCTGGCCGAGCCGGGCAGCGGTCAATTCCAGCCACCTCAGATCGGCTTCGAGGTGGAAGAGGGCGTGGTCGCAGATGAGCTGGTCGACGAGTTCGCCGGTGCGCTTCTGCTGGGTCAGTTCGCGCATCAGGCGCAGGTGTTCGGCGCGCTGCACGTCCAGTAGGTCGTTGGCGTCGCGGTCGGTCAGCAGCGCCAGGACGACCTTGGTGTAGAGGGTCGACTGGAGGTAGGGCTCGGGGGCCTCGGGCTGGGAGAGCCACTGGGCGACGTCGGTCACGCCCGCCTCGGTGATGGCGTACCGCTTCCGGTCGGGCCCGCTGCCGTGCTCTATGCCGTCGACCTCGACGAGGCCGTTCTTCAGCAGGCGCGACATCGTCGAGTAGACCTGGCCGTAGTGGAGCGGGCGGCTCTGGCCGAAGCGCTCGTCGAAGGCGCGCTTGAGGTCGTAACCATGGCGTGGCCCGGACTCCAGGAGTCCGAGCAGGGTGAGGCCGATTGACATGCGAGGCACTCTACACCACGTGTATACCTTGAGTGTATAGTTGGGGACGAAGGGCTGTTTTCGCAGGTCAGGATTGGTTTTTGGAGAGGTCGCGTACGTGCGTGACTACGAGCCGGGGCCGGGGCCGGAGCCGGGTGAGGGAGCCCTCTCCTCGCCCCCCGCGTCCCCGCCCCTGCCCCCGGCCCCGTCATGCTTCGGCGGCCGGCCGCGGCGCGGTATCGCGCCCGCGCCGCCGGGCAGCCGTCCCGCGTCCGCCAGCGCCTTGCGCAGCAGGAACTCGACCTGCGCGTTGGTGCTGCGCAGTTCGTCGCCCGCCCAGCGCGCCAGCGCGTCGTGCACCAGCGGGTCGAGCCGCAGCAGCACCTGTTTGCGCTGCCGCGGCCGCCGCTCGGGGGTCTGGCCGGTCACTGGTAGAGGGAGCCGGTGTTCAGGACGGGCTGTGCGGCGCGGTCGCCGCACAGCACCACCATGAGGTTGCTGACCATGGCTGCTTTTCGCTCCTCGTCGAGCTCGACGATCCCCTGCTCGCTGATGCGGCCCAGCGCCTCCTCGACCATGCCGACCGCGCCCTCCACGATCTGCCGGCGGGCGGCCACGACCGCGCCCGCCTGCTGGCGCTGGAGCATCGCGGAGGCGATCTCCGGGGCGTACGCGAGGTGGGTGAAGCGCGACTCGATGATGTGCACGCCGGCCGCCTCGACACGGGCGCTCAGCTCGACGGCGAGCTTCTCGGTGATCTCCTCGGCATTGCCGCGGAGCGAGAGCCCGTCCTCGTCGTGGGCGTCATAGGGGTACTCGATGGCGATGTGGCGGACGGCGGCCTCGGTCTGGGTGGAGACGAACTCCAGGAAGTCGTCGACCTCGAACATCGCCTGCGCGGTGTCCTCCACCCGCCAGACGACGACCGCGGCGAGCTCGATCGGGTTGCCGTAGGCGTCGTTCACCTTGAGCACCGCGGTCTCGTGGTTGCGCACGCGGGTCGAGATCTTCTCCCGGCTGGTGAACGGGTTGACCCAGCGCAGGCCGTCGGTGCGGATGGTGCCGCGGTAGCGGCCGAAGAGCTGGACGACGCGGGCCTCGCCGGGCGCCACCATGTTCACGCCCCGCAGGGCGAACAGCGAGGCGACCAGGAGCACGATGCCGATGACGACCAGCGGCACGCCGAGCGCCTTGTGGCCGCCGGCCGCCATCGCGCCGCCGCCGATGGCGAGCGCGATGCCGGCGAGCACGCCGACCACGCTGAGCAGCAGGCCGAGTCCGCCGTTGATGTCGTGCGCCGGGGTCTCGCGGACGCGGGGCGCGGGCATCGCCGGGCCCTCGGAGCCGTCGGTGGGCGCGGTATCGGCTGTGGACATGGTGGTCCCCCGTTTCTGACGTGGTGTCCGGCAGGCGCGGACGGTCGTTCCGCGTCTAGCAAAGTGCTATCACTTTACACCCCGGAGTGGGTGCATGAATGTGACGGGACTACGGTTCCAGGACAGGCGCGTGCTGTATGTCACGTGTGGTAAGGGCTGCTCCCGTGAGCTTTTGGTGACAGATGCGGTGTTAGTTTCTTGAGCCGGGTTTGGGGGCGGACAGACTGGAGCTACGGGAGCGATGGGCCGAGCGGAAGCGCGGAAGGCGCAGAAGAAGGGCGCCCGCAGAGCAAAGGGCAAGACGGGCGCGAACGGTAAAAAGCGTGGCATACGCCGCTTTTTCACCTGGAAGAAGCTGCTCGCCTACTTTGTGGCTGTGTGCGCGCTCATCGTGGGCGGCGCCATCGGGCTCTACTGGTACGTGGACGTGCCGGAGGGCGGCAACGCCGCGGCCAAGGCGCAGAGCAACGTCTACAAGCTGAGCAACGGCGAGGTGCTGGCCCGCAAGGGCACCACCAACCGTGAGTCCGTGCCGCTCGCGAAGGTCCCGGTGGACGTCCAGCACGCCTTCGTCGCCGTCGAGAACAAGAACTTCTACGACGACGACGGCGTCGACATCAAGGGCACCACCCGCGGCATCCTCAACACCCTGATGGGGCGAGGCAAGCAGGGTGGCTCGACCATCACCCAGCAGTACGTCAAGAACTACTACCTGGGCCAGGAGCAGACCGTCACCCGCAAGGTGAAGGAACTGATCATCTCCCTCAAGGTCGACCGCGAGAAGGACAAGAACGAGATCCTCGCGGGGTACCTGAACACCAGCTTCTACGGGCGCAACGCCTACGGCATCCAGGCCGCCGCCCGCGCGTACTACGGCAAGGACGTCGGCAAGCTCTCGATCGAGGAGGGCGCCTACCTCGCCGCGCTGCTCCAGGCCCCGAGCCAGTACGACATGGCGATAGCCGGGCCGAAGGGCAAGGAACTCGCGATGGGCCGCTGGAACGACTCCCTGAACAAGATGGTCGAGAAGGGCTGGCTCGACAAGGCCAAGCGGGCCAAGATGAAGTTCCCGCAGCCGATCAAGCCCAAGCCCGAGCCCGGACTCTCGGGCCAGACCGGCTACCTGGTGAAGGCGGCCAACGACGAGTTGCGCAGGTCCGGCGTCTCGGACCAGGAGCTGGCCTCGGGCGGCTGGACCATCACGCTCAACATCGACCCGAAGAAGCAGGACGCGCTGAAGGCGGCCGTCAAGAGCCAGTTCCTCGACAAGCTCGACACCAAGACGCGCAAGGCGGACCGGGACGCGCAGGTCGGCGCCACCTCCGTGGATCCGAAGACCGGCAAGATCCTCGCGATGTACGGCGGTACGGACTACCTCAAGCACTACACCAGCAACGCCACCCGCGAGGACTACCAGCCGGCCTCCACCTTCAAGCCGATCATCCTGGCCGCCGCGCTCAAGGATGGTTCGAAGACGCAGGACGGCGAGCCGATCAACGCGAACACCATCTACGACGGTACGAGCGGGCGCCCCGTCAAGGGCAGTACGACGGCGTTCGCCCCGCCCAACGAGGACCACGTGGACTACGGTCCCGTCACCGTCCAGAAGGCGATGGACAACTCCGTCAACTCCGTCTTCGCGCAGATGGCGGTGGACGTCGGCCTCGACAAGGTCAAGCAGACCGCCATCGATATGGGCCTGAGCGCCAACGCGGGCGGCTTCGACGTGCGGCCCGCCATGTCGCTCGGCGTGATGGGCGCGAGCCCGATGGAGATGGCCGGGATCTACGCGACGGTCGACAACCACGGCAAGAAGGTCACGCCGACGATCGTCAAGTCCGCGACGAACAACATCGGCGGCAAGGCCGAGATCAAGGACCCGATCGGCGACCAGATCCTCCCGCGCGAGACCGCCGACTCCCTCACCAGCGTGCTGACCGACGTGGTCGAAGGCGGTACGGGCTCCAAGGTGAAGAACGAGGACCATCAGGTGGCGGGCAAGACCGGTACCTCCGACGACAACAAGTCGGCCTGGTTCACCGGCTACACGCCCGGCCTCGTCACCTCGGTCGGCATCTTCGGCGAGGGCGAGGGCGGCAAGCAGGTGAGCCTCGCGGGCGCCGCGGGCAAGAAGCGCGTCAACGGCGGTGACGCGCCGGCCGAGATCTGGTCCGCGTACACGAAGAGCGCGCTGAGCGGCGCGTCGCCGTCCAAGTTCGACCTGACGGAGGGGTCGGAGCTGGATCCCCCGCCGCCCACGGCCACACAGACGCAGGCGCCGCCCACCGCCACGCATTCGGAGTCGCCGCCGCCCACGGCCACGCATACGCAGGCGCCGCCGCCCACGACGCATACGCAGGCACCGCCGCCGCCGACGCATACGCACGCGCCGCCGCCCACGCATTCGCCGCCGCCGTGGACGCACTCCCCGCCGCCGACGCTGCCGACCCACGACGGTGGTGGCGGACCCGGCGACGGAGGCTGGGACCTGGACGACTGAGCACGCGCCGGGCCCCGCCGATCCCATCGGATCGGCGGGGCCCGGTTCGTCTTGTGCGGCCCGTGCCCGTACAGCGCGGTGGCGGTCGCCCGTCAGCCGCCGTTGACCTTGGCCGCGACGCGGTCGCCGAGCGCCTTGTCGACGTTGTGCCAGTACTGGAGGGCGCGCTCGGTCACCGGCTTGCTGACGCCGCCCTTGATGTGCCCGGCGATGTTGTCGGCGAGCCGCTCGCGGGCCGCGTCGTCGAGGACCTCGCGCACCATGGTGCCCGGCTGCGTCCAGTCGTCGTCCTCGCGGTGCTGCCGGTACGCCTCGCGGACCATCTCGCCCGCCGCGGCCCAGCCCGCCGGGTCGCCGAAGGCGCGGGTGTCCGCGTCCGGGCCGCCCTTGGAGTTCGGCGCGTACGGGGCCGACGCGTTGGACGGCACGTACCGCATCGGGCCGTCCTTGGAGTAGGAGTTGACGGGCGAGTGCGGCCGGTTGGGCGGCAGCTGCGTGTAGTTGGGGCCGATGCGGTACCGGTGGGTGTCCGGGTACGAGAACAGCCGGCCCAGCAGCATCTTGTCCGGGGACGGGCCGATGCCCGGCACCAGGTTCGAGGGTTCGAACGCGGCCTGCTCGATGTGGATGAAGAAATCCTCCGGGTTGCGGTCGAGCGTCATCCGGCCGACCTCGATCAGCGGGTAGTCGCCGTGCGGCCACACCTTGGTCAGGTCGAACGGGTTGAAGCGGTAGTCCGCCGCGTCCTCGAATGGCATGACCTGGACGTACATCGTCCACGAGGGCGCGTCGCCGCCCGCGATCGCGTCGGACAGATCACGGCGGTGATAGTCGCCGTCCTCGCCCGCCAGGCGGTCGGCGTCCGCCTGGGTGAGGAAGTCGATGCCCTGGTCGGTCTTGATGTGGTACTTGATCCAGAACCGCTCGCCGCCGCCGTTGACCCACATGTACGTGTGGGAGCTGTAGCCGTTCATGTGGCGGTAGCTCTTGGGGATGCCGCGGTCGCCCATCAGCCAGGTGACCATGTGCGCCGACTCGGGGGACAGCGTCCAGAAGTCCCACTGCATGTCGTTGTCGCGCAGCCCGTTGTCGGGGCGGCGCTTCTGGGAGCGGATGAAGTCCTGGAACTTCATCGGGTCCTTGACGAAGAAGACCGGCGTGTTGTTGCCCACCATGTCGTAGTTGCCGTGCTCGGTGTAGAACTTCAGCGCGAAGCCGCGGGGGTCGCGCCAGGTGTCCGGGCTGCCCTGCTCGCCCGCGACGGTGGAGAAGCGGGCCAGCATCTCGGTCCGCCTGCCCGGCTGGAAGAGGTCGGCCTTGGTGAACTGGCTGACGTCATTGGTCACCGTGAAGGTCCCGTACGCACCGCTGCCCTTGGCGTGCACCACCCGCTCGGGGACCCGTTCGCGGTTGAACTGGGCCATCTTCTCGATCAGGTAGTGGTCCTGGAGCAGGATCGGACCGGTGTCGCCGGCGATGGTCAGCGAGTGCTCGTCGCTCTCCACCGGAATGCCGACGTTGTTCGTCGTGTACGGGGCCTTGGGCGCGGAGTCGGTCATTCGGAGCGCCTCCATAGGGTGCGCGGGAACGTGGTGGCGTGGTGCTCTGTCCACCCAAGCAGTCAACTCCGCCGACGGCATGTCGGCAACAGCTTGGACTGGGTCCAACTCCGTACACGAGAGAGTTCTAGACACCTGCCGGTATGGGGAGCTCGAACCAGACCACTTTCCCCGCGCTCAGCCGCGTCGCACCCCACCGCCGCGCCATCCTGTTCACCAGGTACAGCCCCCGGCCGCCCTCGTCGGAGGGGCGCGCCTGGCGCAGCCTCGGCAGCTGCGGCACGTCGTCGCCCACCTCGCAGCGCAGCACGTCCGTACGCAGCAGCCGCAGCGTGATCGGCCGCTCCGCGTACCGCACGGCGTTCGTGACCACCTCGCTGACCAGCAGCTCCACCGAGTCCGTCAGCTCCTCCAGGCCCCAGCGCGCCAGCGCCCGGCGGGCGAGGCGGCGCGCCTGGCCCGCCGTCTGGGCGCGCGGATCCAGGAACCAGTACGCCACGTCGCTCGGCGCGATCCCGTCGAAGCGGGCCGCCAGCAGCGCGATGTCGTCGTCCCGGTCGCCCGGCCCGAGCATCCCCAGCACCTCGTCGCAGAGCGGCTCCAGGGGCGGCGGGTTCGGGCCGGTCAGCCGGGCCGTCTCGGTCAGCCGCTCCCGCAGCTGCTCGATGCCCGTCCACACGTCCCGGATCCGCGACTCGACGAGCCCGTCCGTGTACAGCAGCAGCGTCGCGCCCGCCGGGGCGTCCAGCTCGACCGCCTCGAAGTCCACGCCGCCTACGCCGATCGGGGCGCCCGGCGGTACCCGCAGCACCTCCGCGCGCCCGCCACGGTGCAGCAGCAGCGGCGGTGGATGACCGGCGTTGGCGATCACGATGCGGTGCGCGACCGGGTCGTAGACCGCGTACAGGCAGGTGGCCATCCGGTCGGTGCCCAGCCGCTGCGCCTGCTCGTCGAGATGGTGCAGCACCTCCTGCGGCGGCAGGTCGAGCCCCGCCAGGGTCTGCGCGGTGGTGCGCAGCTGGCCCATGATCGCCGCGGAGGTCATGGAGTGGCCCATCACGTCGCCGACGACCAGCGCCACCCGGTTGCCGGGCAGCGGGATCGCGTCGTACCAGTCGCCGCCGACGCGCGCGGTCTCCGCGGCCGGCAGATAGCGGCTGGCGAGCCGGACGCCCGTCGGCTGCGGCAGGGAGTCCGGCAGCATGGTGCGCTGGAGCTCGTCCGCGATGTAGACCTCGCGCCCGTACAGCACCGCCTTGTCCACGCCGAGCGCGGTATGCGTGGCCAGCTGCGCCGCCACCAGCAGGTCGTCGCTCTCGAAGGCGGGCCGCTCCGGGCGGCGTACGAACACGGCCGCGCCGATCACCCGGCGGCGCCCGCGCAGCGGCGCGAGGATCGTACGGTGCCCGTCCGGCACCCGGCGGACGTCGCCCAGCAGCTCCGGCAGCGCGGCCCGCGCCGCCGTGGAGTCCCCGAACACCGGCCGTACGCCGCGCAGCACCTCGGCCAGCGGGCCGCCCATGACCACCTCGCACCGCTCGGTGGCGCCGCCGGCGAGCGCGGGGCTCAGATCCGGCTGCGGGGGCAGCAGCGGCAGCCGTACGCCGTCGGTGTCGGCCTCCTCGGGTATCCGGTCGGTGCGCCGCAGCCGCAGGACGACCGGGTCCACGGGGCGCTCGTCGCCCACCGGCAGCGGGTCGCGCAGATAGACGAGGATCGCGTCCGCGAACGTCGGCACGGTCGCCCGGCAGAGCCCGAGCACGATCTCGTCGAGGTCGATGCCGCGCGCGATGCGGCGCGTCGCGGCCCCCACGAACCGAAGCCGC
>NZ_JBHVHQ010000095.1:0-15792 GCF_042800135.1 Streptomyces sp. NPDC057654
ACACAAGGTGGCCGGAAGACAGCCGGGCTCAGTGTTCCGGCCGCAGCGGCTCCAAGTCGTCCTCCTCGTCGCCGACGTCCTCCGCGTCCTCTGCGTCTTCCATGTCCGCCAGGTCCTCCACGTCGTCGTCGAACTCCTCGTCGAAGACCGAGCTGACGTCGAAGCGGCACACCACCCGCTGCGGATCCGTCTGATCGAACGGCGCGGTCAGCCACTCCCCCGGTTCGGTCAGCTCGTCGAGGGCCGCCACCCAGAGCGTGGAGTCGCCCTCCTCCAGGCCGAACTCCTTGTGCCGGGAGGCGATCTCGTCCGGTTCGTACTCGCCGAAGAGCACTCCGAGCGCGGCGTGCACGCTGCTGCCGACGATGCCCGCGGCCCCGCCCGCCGTGCCGTTCCCGGTGTCGACGTCCGGGTCGAGGTCGGCCACCCGCTGCGCCTGGGCGAGCAGGCGCTGCGGCTCGGCCACCGCGTAGTCGCGGCGGATCAGCACGCTCAGCGCGCTGGGCTCCTCGGGCCCCGCGTACGCGGGCAGCGACTCGTCACCGGGGATCTCGAAGGGCGTCACCTCGTCGTAGACGTCGTAGAGCAGCTCGTCGTACGTCTCAGCGGCCGCGGCCAGTTCGTTGAACGCGGCGTAGACATCAGGGTCGTCCTCCCCCGACCGGCGTTCGACGGCGTCGAGGTGACGATCCAGCGCGGCTTTGACCGCCTCGGCGGCGGCACGTACCTCGGCAGCGGTTGGCTGCGCAGCATCAGACATAGTGCAGACGCTATCCGCACCTGGGCTGTTCACGCGCAGTAGATGCGATGCCAAGACGCGAATATCCCGGCGTGGCCGAGTACTTGACCACGGCAAGGCGGCCAAATGTCCATAATCATCACATTTAGCCGAGGGGTCGCCGAGAGGTCGCCGGACGGCCGTCGGGCGGCACGGCGCACCGCAGGGTGCCGAAATCGGCGCGCACCGAGCACAATGGTGGCGATGCCGGAATATGAATTCTGCGACGTGTACGTGCCGCGCGGGGTCTCCCGCAAGGCGGCCGCGCGCCTGCTGACCGACCATGCCGAGTACGGATACTGGGAGTTGGACCGACTTCGACTCAATCCCGACGGCAGCCGCAAGGTGCGGCTGCGGCGGCGGATCATCCGCCAGCCGCACGCCACATGGTGAGTGAGCGCGAAACGGGCCCCGCACCGGCGGGGCCCGCTCCGCTGCGCCCCGGCCGCTGCCGGAGCCCCGATCCGCTCAGTGCCGCGCCGCACGGGAGCGGCGGTACAGCACCGCGCCGCCGAGCAGCAGCCCGGCGCCGACCGGAATGACCGCGCCCAGCTGACCCGCGCCGGTCTGGGCGAGCTGCTCGGTGCCCACGGTGCGCGGGGACGGCGCGACATCGTGCACCTGCGACATCCCGGACGCCTGCGGCTGTCCGGGGTTCGAGTCCCGGTTCCGGTCCGGGTTCGGGTTCGGGTTCGGGTTCGGGTTCGGCGGGATCGCACGGCCGTCCGGAGGCGTGTGCGACGAGGAGTGGCCGGGGTCCTGCGGGTGCCCGGGGTGGTGCGGGTGGCCCGGCTGGTCCGGCGTGTGCGGCTGCCCCGGGTGCTGGGGCGGGTGGGCCGGACGGTGCGTACTGTGCCCCTCCGGGTTGGCGCAGTCGTTGCCGGTGGTGGAGTTGCCGAGGCCAACCACATTGGCGCTGTTCCCGCAGGCATTGACCGGCACATCGATCGGCACCTGGAGTCCGTTGCCCGAGCCGATTCCGGGCGAGTGGTGGGGGCCGCCGTGTGCGTCGGCCCCGCTGTGTCCGCCCGGCTTCGCGCCATGACCATGGTGGTGGCCGCCCGAGCCGTTGGCGCACTTGTTCCCCGTGGTGGGATTGAGCAGCCCGATCACGCTCACTGTGTTGCCGCACGCGTTCACCGGCACGTCCAGTGGGACCTGTACCGAATTCCCGGACAGTACGCCCGGCGATTGCGAGGCGCCGCCTTGCGCCGTCGAATCCGCGTACGCGTAGCCGCCGCCGGTCGCGGCGAATACGCCGCTCGCTGCCGCCACGGTGATCAGGCCTTTTCTCGCGACCTGTCGCATAGCTTCGTTCCCCTGACTTCTGCCTGCCTTACGAAACGCGAGGGGGCTCGTTGTGCCCGCTCGCCGGATGCCCAGCGGCCCCGGAGTGCAGAAAGCGCACTCCGGGGCCTACCGGGATCACACCCTCACGGGTTGTGGCACAACGTCAGGAGTTGACGCAGGTGTTGCCGAAGGTGGGGTTCAGCAGCCCGACCACGGAGATCGCGTTGCCACACACGTTCACCGGAACGTGGATCGGCACCTGGACGACGTTGCCCGACAGCACGCCGGGGCTGCCGACAGCAGCTCCCTGAGCGCCCGAGTCGGCAACCGCCAGACCCGCGCCGGCGAGCACCAGACCACCAGTGACAGCCGCAGCGGCGACGATCTTCTTGATCATTATTCCTCCTTGTTGGCAATGCGGTCCAAGCCGCGGACCGCACAACCTGTAACGAGGAGGGGGTAATCGAGCTACGAACCTACAGCGGCATTCACTCTTTCCGGTGAATACCGGACGCACGGCCGAAGACCGAATCCCCGTACCGGCATCAGCACTGATCCAGAAAACGGTCCAGCACCCGGACGCCGAACTTCAGGCCGTCGACCGGCACCCGCTCGTCCACGCCGTGGAACATCCCGGCGAAGTCCAGCTCGGGCGGCAGCTTCAGCGGCGCGAAGCCGAAGCCGCGGATGCCGAGGTCGTCGAAGGACTTGGCGTCCGTACCGGCCGAGAGCATGTACGGGACGGCGCGCGCGATCGGGTCCTCGGCCTGGAGCGCCGACTGCATGGCGTCGACGAGCGCGCCGTCGAAGGTGGTCTCCAGGGCCTTGTCCGCGTGCACGTCCTCGCGCCGCACCCGCGGGCCGAGGATCCGGTCGAGGTCGGCGAGGAACTCCTCCTCGTACCCCGGCAGGAAGCGCCCGTCCACGTGCGCGGTGGCCTGCCCGGGGATGACGTTGACCTTGTAGCCGGCGCCGAGCTGGGTCGGGTTGGCCGTGTTCTTCATCGAGGCGCCGATGAGCTTGGCGATGCCGCCCAGCTTGGCGAGCGTCTCGTCCATGTTCTCCGGGTCGAGCTCGGTGCCGAGCGCGTCCCCGAGCTCGTCGAGGAAGGCCCGCAGCGTCTTGGTCACCCGCACCGGGAACGAGTGCCGCCCCAACCGGCCGACGGCCTCGGACAGTTCGGTGATGGCGTTGTCCTTGTGGATCATCGAACCGTGGCCGGCGGAGCCGTCCACGGTCAGCTTCATCCAGTGCATGCCCTTCTGCGCCGTCTCGACGAGATACAGCCGCAGCTTCTCGTTGACCGTGAACGAGAACCCGCCGACCTCGCTGATCGCCTCGTTCACCCCCTCGAAGAGCCCCGGGTGCTTGTCGACGAGGTACCGCGCGCCGTACGTGCCGCCGGCCTCCTCGTCGGCGACGAAGGCCAGCACGATGTCGCGCGGGGGCTTTCGGCCGGAGCGCAGCCGGTCCCGTACGACCGCGAGGGTCATCGCGTCCATGTCCTTCATGTCGACCGCGCCGCGGCCCCAGACGCACCCGTCGGCGATCTCGCCGGAGAACGGGTCGTGCGTCCAGTCGGCGGCGTTGGCGGGCACGACGTCGGTGTGGCCGTGGATGAGGAGGCCCGGCCGGGACCGGTCCTCGCCCTCGATCCGCGCGACCGTGGACGCCCGGCCCTTGTGGGACTCGAAGATCTGCGGTTCGAGCCCGACCTCGGCGAGCTTCTCGGCCACGTACTCCGCCGCTACCCGTTCGCCGGGCCCGGAGTGGTCCCCGTAGTTGCTGGTGTCGATCCGGATCAGATCCCGGCAGAGGTCGACGACCTCGTCCTCGCCCGATCCCGTACGCGCCGGGTTCGCCTCGCTCACGCTGCCTCCTCATCGTTCGTTCCTCGGGCCGCTCGGCCGTGGACCGCCCCGATACGGACGTCCGTACGCGAGGGCCCACCGCCATCCTCCACCCCACGCCACCGCAGCCCAAGGCCGCAATGCCCCCGACATACGCAGGCCACACAGCCGCCCCGCCCCCGCCCCGGCCAGGTGATCGAGCACCCCCGGACGTTTGCTATTGTTTTCCATGTCGGAACGGCCACGGGCCAACCGGCAGACACCTTGTCCGGGTGGCGGAATGGCAGACGCGCTAGCTTGAGGTGCTAGTGCCCTTTATCGGGCGTGGGGGTTCAAGTCCCCCCTCGGACACCAGCTGAGACCCCTGTTCATCAGGGGTTTTCTGCGTTTCTGGGGTGTGGCGTGACCAACCACGTGACCAACAGCCCAGAGATTTCCCAGGTCAGACCAGGGATGACAGGCCAAGCCTGTTCGCTCCGGAGGCGGCGAGCTTCCGGGCTCCGTTCTTCCTGCTGCGCCCGTAGCGGGCCATGGTGTAGCCCGGCGAGTGGTGCCGGACGTTGGCGGAGACCTCGACGGGGTTCTCCCCGGCCTCCAGATCGTTCGTGACCTTGCTGTGCCTCCAGTCGTGAATCCGGAAGTCGTCCGGCAGGTGCAGACGGTTCCGGAGGGTGCGCCACCGTGCAGATACCTTTTCGGGGTCCTGGGGGCCTCCGGCTTCGCCCCGGTAGAGCTTGAAGCCGTCTCGGGCGAACACCAGGTCGTGATCCGTCCAGGCGGAACCGAGGTGTTCGCGCTCCGCGTCCTGGCGTTCCTTCTGCCACTTGAGGACGTTCATCACGGACTGGTCCACGTAGATGACGGCGTTGGCGTCGCCGTCCTTGGTCAGCTTCCGCAGCCGGTAGGTATTGCCTTCTTCGACCACCACCCAGCCCAGTTCGATGGAACCTTCATCCCAGTTGATAAGGGACCACTTCATACCCAGGGCCTCACTGCGCCGCACTCCGGTCACGGCGTAGACGGTCCACAGCGGGGCACCCCGCAGACAGTGATGAGTCAGGCCACCGTCACAGGCCCGGTTGCCGCAGGGCTCCCACACCGAGGACAGGAAGCGAGCGGTTCCGTCGTCGTCCAGGGTGGGAAAGTCCCGTTCCTGCGCCCGGATCTCCCGGCCCGTAGGTGGGTTGGCGGTGGCGGCCGGGTTGGCCGGTATGACAACTTCTCTCAGGTGGCCCAGGCCGGTTCGGATGAGGCGCTGCGCGGCGGCATCCTCGGTGAGGCGTACGGCTTCGCCGTCGTGTACTCAGCTTGAATCCGTGATGTCCGGGCTGGGGTGACGGGTCGTGATCCCTGCGGTGCGACCGCAGTATGCGGTATGCGCAGGGTGGCGGGCTGACGCCCGCTGAGCAGGAGAAACGGGAGGCCGTGCGGCTGGAGGCCGCCAGCTGGTTCGAGGCTGACGCGGGCACTGCGGGGATCGCGGCGACGCTGCGGGTGACGGACCGGTCGGTGCGCCGGCGCCGGGCAGCCTGGCAGCGTGGAGGTACGGCGGCGCCGGCGTCGGCGGGGCCGATGTCGGCCGAGCGGCTGACGCGGACGCAATGGCAGCGGCTGGAGGCGGAGCTCAAGCGGGGGCCGCCGGCGCACGGCTTCGACGACGAGCGTCAGCACAACAGCCCCGGCCCGAAATAGGCCGGGGCTTTGTTGCTGAGTGGACCTACTGAAGCGGGCAGATCAGTTCCGAGGCGGTGCGGTTGGGGGAGCAGCACACCAGGGCCATGGACAGGAACGAGGGCCGTTCGAGGTAGAAGCCGTGTGACACATCCCCGCCCCAACCAAGCCTTTCAGCAGCGGAGTTGACCAGCGTCGCCAGTCGTGTGCTGTCGCGGTCCGGCTCGGAGGCGAACCGAGGCGCGTACTCGGCAAGCCGTTCCCCGAGCCATTCCGCCGCTTCCTCGGACTCCTGCCAGGTGCCGCGAACGACACGGCCGGGTTTCATGAGCCAGAGAGACGTTTCCATCGGAGGGAGGTCACCCGTACGGAACTCCGCGACGGCTTCCTTGTACCGCTGCATGAGCCTGTGGCCGTCTGTGTCGTCGTCGCCTGTCGGCGGGGGTGGCGGATCACCGGGGGGCCGTCTGTGACCCTCTTTGTCGAACCGCTTCTTGTCACCAGTCCAGAGATAGCCGTGGTAGTGCAACCAGTCTTCCCGTTCAGAGCAGTTGAAGGCGGCCCCCACCTTCCCCAGAGAGCGGAGACCGCCAGCCAATGAGCGGCCACTCCGGCCGAGGCGGTGAAGCGGGCCGGGTCGATACCGGCCGCGTCCAGTTCGGCGGTGGTGAAGCGCAGTGGTTCCACACCGGGCCGCTTGCTGTCACCCAGTGCCCACACGTCGGGGCCGATCTTCGCTAGGGTCGCGCACGACTCGCCATCCGGATGCGTGTTGCCTCCGCACGCCTTGAAGAACTCGGCTCCGCTGATGGGCAGGCTGTACAGGTCGGTTCCGGGCATGGGTGTGCCTTCCTGTGAGTCAGTGATGGGGCAGCCTCAGACCGGGTACTGCTCCGACTTCCGCACGTACACCACGCCAGTGCCGAGAGCTGTCGCGGACTCCCGAAAGAGTTCGTGCAGCATCGACCTGGAGTTGTCGCGCATCGCATTGGTCAGATGGTCGGCCAGTAAGGCGGCCTCAGACGGAAGCAGGACCATTTCTGTGTCTGCCATATGCCGACCGTTCTTCGTCAACCACATGGGGACACGAATGTTCCCATCAACATCCCGGTATGCCGGACGGCTTGGGATCGGGTCCGTACGCCAGCCCTGCGGGGACCTCTGTCTCTGGTTCTTCGGTTCGGACGGCATGAGTACATCCTCGGACTACCGGCGAGGTACCTCTAGCCTTATTTGCGTTGTCGGGTAAAGATCACGAGCGGAAGTCGCCAGCCCATTCGGACAGTCGCTCCCTGGCCTCATCATCGAAGGCCGTGTACCCCTCGTAAACGCTGAACTCATTCAGGTATGCCGACACGTCCCGATGATCCCGGAACACCATTGCGCCGGTCGAGGTCTCCACGGTGGCTATCCGAGAGTCGTAGACAGTGAACGTATTCAGTGGCGCATTCGGCATATGACCACCCAGGGGAATGACACCTAGGCGCACATTCGGCAGGAGGCTGACAGAAACGAGTCGGTCTACCTGCATGGCCATGGCCGACGCAGGAAGGTACGGCCACCTAACGGCCTGCTCGGTCAGAATGAACGTGAACCGTTTCGATGTGTCGTGTAGGACGGCCTGCCGTTCCAGCTTCTTGCCGATGGCCTTGCTGTGGTCTCCGGGGATAGCGGCGAGGCTTGCCCGCACGTATTCCGGCGTGGCCAGTAGGCCCGTGACCATGGACAGCAGGAAGTACCGGAAGTCGGTCGACGACTGCTCGAAGCCTGCTAGCTCGTTCTGCTTCTTCTCCAGGCCCGTTCGGCGCTGCGACCACACGTCTTGCCACTCGGTGTTGGCGGAGCGGGCAAGGGCCGACACCTCGGCCACAAGGTCAGGCGGAGCGTCCAACGCTCTTAGGATCAGCTCTACGTCGACCAATGACGGCGTGAGCTTCCCGCCTTCAATGTTGCTGATCTTTGTCTGAGACATGCTCGCACGCTTAGCGAGCCAGACTTGAGTACGTCCGGCTCGCTTTCGAAGCGTCCTCAGTGTCTCCGCCAGGTCGGCCTTCGACTGGCCTAGGGCTTGCGGCTCAAACGTCAAGGCCCTTCACATACTCCTCGAAGGGCACCGACTCGGACAGTGCGATGCGCTGGTATTCCAGGTACGGGCTTACGTCGCCCTCGAATACCTCTCGGCTGATCTGCGTACCGTCTGCCTCATAGTTCATGAGGACGACCTCTTGCCGGTCGAACATCCAGAAATCTTGGACACCAGCCAGTGGGTTAGGCCGGTCGGTCACATCCATAATGCGGATGTCCTCACCGGCCCACGCATGAGGCAGGTAGTACATGAACTCATAGCGAAGATAGTCCGAGAGTGGCCGAGTCACGATATGCACTCGGCCTTTGCTCCTGCCTTCGCGGCGTACCTGCTTCAGATCCTCGGTGTACTCGTTCGAGTGCGCGTGAGGATCGATGCGCTCCCCGGCTTGAAATGCGCGGATCTCCTCGGCTTCCTGCGGGACGTTGTAGGCAGGCAGCGTTTCAAGTCGCCATGCCTCCGATTGGAAGTCACGGAACTTGGCTGCCCATGCTTCACCATCCAAGAGCACGGAAAGCCTCCCTGAGAACGTGCTCGGGAATCTCCACCAGGCCCTCACCGGCCGGAGGCGTGAAGGCTTCGGACACGTCACCCTGGACGACGATGGAGCCGCTGGCCGTCCGGTACAGGTTGGGGCAATCGTTCTGGCTGCACTCCGGGTCATCGACGTTGCCCGTTAAGCGGGTCAGTTGCTCGCGAGCCATGACGGCCTGCCCTCCCGCGCAAGGTGTGTCCTTGCTGCTGAGAGGACGCTATGGCGCGGCCGGTCGGGACGTCCATGCGGGAACGTCAATATTCGCGTTGTCGGGTAGACGATCATGGGTGAGTGAGCGAAGGAAGCTGCGATGGGGTCAGGTGGTCATGTGACCAACGGATGACCAACAGCGGTCCGAAGCACCCCGAAACAGGGGGAACGCATGACCAACAGCGCTGGCCGAGACCGCGGCGTGTCGGGTACGTTCTCGCAGGTCAGCTGAGTAATGTGCTGGTGCCCGAGTGGAGAGTTCAAGTCCCCCCTCGGACACCATCAGTAACACCATCGGTGCCGGCCTGCTTCGGGTCGGCACCGTTTGCGTTTCATGGTCGTACGTCGGCCGCGGCCGGTGTGAGGCTTCAGCTCATAAACGCAACTTATGCGTGCATAGATTGCTGACGGCTACCAGGGCGCGGGGCGCCGGTCGAGAGTGGTGGTACTCACGCCCTTGCCTCGTCCCCGGTGCGGCTGCTGAAGGGCGCGTGGGGTAAAACCACGAGGATGGGCATGAGAAGATCTTCCGCGTTCACTCGCTACTCCGCTTTCGCGTTGTCCGCCGCCGTCGCGGTGTTCGCCGTGCTGCTGGCCTTTGTGCATACACCCTGGTGGTGGGTGCTCGCCGGACCGGCGCTGGGAGCCACCGCCGTCGGAGTGCACGATGTGTCCCAGCGCAAACACGCGATTCTCCGTAACTACCCCCTGCTCGGCCATGCCCGCTTTCTCCTGGAAAGCGTCCGGCCGGAGTTGCAGCAGTACTTCATCGAGCGCAACTTCGACGGGCGGCCCTTCGACCGCGACGTACGCGATGTGGTCTACCGGCGGGCCAAGGGGGAGGACGCGGGGCTGGCGTTCGGGACCGAGCGGGACGTCTACGCCGCAGGTCACGAGATTCTGGTGCCCTCCATGGCCCCGCGTCCAGCGCCGGAGGAGCCGCCCGCCGTCCCGGTCGGCGGTCTGGCGTGCTCCCAGCCGTACGACATGGCATTGCTCAACGTCTCCGCGATGAGCTTCGGCGCGCTGTCGTCGAATGCCGTCCTCGCCCTCAACAAGGGGGCCGCCATGGGCGGTTTCGCGCATGACACGGGAGAGGGCGGCATTTCCGAGTACCACCTGCGCCATGGCGGCGACCTCATTTGGGAGATCGGCACGGGGTACTTCGGCTGCCGCACCCCGGAAGGGGAATTCGACCCCGAGGGCTTCTCCGCCAAGGCCGCCCACCCGAACGTCAAGTGCGTACTGCTCAAGCTGTCGCAGGGGGCGAAGCCCGGAATAGGCGGGGTGCTGCCCGGGCCCAAAGTGGACGCGGAGATCGCCGGCATCCGGGGCGTGCCGCAGGGCCGCACCGTCGTGTCGCCACCGCACCACCGTGCTTTCGCCACGCCGCGCGAACTCATCCGTTTCGTCGACCGCATGCGGCAGTTGGCCGGCGGAAAGCCCGTCGGGTTCAAGTTCTGCGTCGGCGACCGCGCCGAAGTGCTGGCCCTGTGCAAGGCCATGATCGAGGAGGGCACGACCCCGGACTTCATCGTCGTCGACGGAGCCGAGGGCGGCACCGGAGCAGCGCCACTGGAGTTCGCCGACCAGATGGGGATGCCGCTCACCGAAGGTCTGATGACCGTGCACAACGCGCTGGTCGGCACCGGACTGCGCGACCGGATACGGATCGGCGCCAGCGGCAAGATCGCCACGGGGGCGGACATCGTCAAACGGCTCGCCCAAGGGGCCGACTTCACCAATGCGGCGCGATCGATGATGTTCGCCCTGGGGTGCATCCAGGCCCAGGCGTGTCACACCAACGCCTGCCCCGTCGGCGTCGCCACGCAGGACCCGCGCCGGGCCCGCGGCCTGGACGTGGCCGACAAATCGGAGCGCGTGCACCGCTACCAGGAAGCCACCGTGCGCAGCGCCCTACAGATCATCGCCTCCATGGGCCTGGAATCGCCCGCCCAACTGCGCCCGCGCATGCTCCTGCGCCGCGGCACCGCCGGAGAGCTGAGCTCCTACGCCGAGCTGTACGAGTGGCTCGACGACGAGCAGCTGCTGAAAGCGCCGCCGACGGCCTGGCAGGAGGACTGGACCGCCGCCGATCCGGACCGTTTCAGGAACTGAGACATCGCGTTCGCGGGGCCGCGGCTTCATGGTGTCCCGGCATGATGCGCCGGTCACAGCCAGCCGTTGGTCTCCGCGAGCCGGGCCGCCTCGGCGCGGGTGCGGGCCTGGGTCTTGCCGATCGCCGACGACAGGTGGTTGCGCACGGTACCCGGGGACAGCCGGAGGGCCCTGGCGATGTCGGCGACGGTGCCGCCCTCGGCGGCGGTGCGCAGGACGTCCGCCTCGCGCCCGGTCAGCGGGCTCGTCCCGCCGGCCAGTGCTTGTGCGGCGAGTGCCGGGTCCACGAAGCGCAGGCCGGCGTGGACGCGGCGGATCGCGTCGACGAGTTGTTCGGGCGGGGAGTCCTTCACGACGTATCCGGCGGCGCCGGCGGCCATCGCCCGGGTGAGGTAGCCGGGTCGGCTGAAGGTCGTGCAGATGATGGTGCGGCAGCCGGGCAGCGCCCGCCGGAGGTCGGCGGCGACGTCCAGGCCCTCACGGCCGGGCATCTGGATGTCGAGCAGCGCGATGTCGGGTGCGGTCCGCTGCGCGGTGGCCAGTACCTCGGTGCCGGTGCGGATCTCGGCGACGACGTCGATGTCGGGTTCGAGGCGGAGCACGGCTGCGAGGGCGCCGAGGACGAGGGCCTGGTCGTCGGCCAGCAGGACACGGATCATGTCGGTTCGGCTTCCTGCGAAGGGGCGGGAGGGGTTGCCGGGTTCGGCGGCCCCTGGGCGATGATCCGGAAGCCGCCGCCGGGGGCGGGCCCGTGTTCGAGCGTGCCCGACACGGCGGCGAGCCGTTCGGCGAGACCGGTGAGGCCGTTTCCGGCGCTCGCCCCGCCGGTGAAGCCGCCGTTGTCGGTGACCTCGATGCGGTCGGGCCCGATGCGGACGGTGCACCGTTCGGCGTCGGAGTGCCGCAGCACGTTGGTGGTCGCCTCCCGCACGACGTAGCCGAACGCCTCGCGCAGTTCGGGGCGTACGGCGTCGGTCGCGGCGGGCAGATCGGCCTGTACGCCGGCGGCCCGCAGCGCCATGCGGGCGCCGGCGAGCTCGCTGTCCAGCGAGAGGGTGCGGTAGTCCGACACGGTCGCCCGTACGTCGGACAGCGCCGTACGGGCCATGTTCTCCAGCTCGGTGACCTGGTCGACGGCGAGGGCCACGTCGCCGGAGGACTCCAGGATGCGCCGTGTCAGCCCCAGTTTGACGGTCATCGTGGAGAGGCTGTGGCCGAGGACGTCGTGCATGTCCCGGGCGACCCGCTCCCGTTCCTGGTTCACGGCCAGCCTCTTGACCTGCTCGCGCGCGGCCCGCAGGTGACCGATGGTGAAGTTGAGCGCGAAGACGGTGCCGAGTGCCGCGGTCACGCCGACGAGGATGGCCACCTGCGCCCAGGCCACCTCGCCCCGGTCGAGACGCATCCAGAGGATCTGCCCCAGCACGGTGACGAGGCCGAGCAGCAGCGCATGGCGCAGCGGCAGCAGCATGAGCCCGATCGAGAGGGCGTAGGTCAGATCGGTCAGGTAGGACGGTGTCGCGAGCAGTACGGCGGGCGCCGCCCCGAGGAGGAAGGCCACGGCCACGATGGCGACGCGCTCGCGGCGCAGCGCCGTCGGCCCGTACCAGGGTGCGAGTACGCAGACGAGGCCGTAGCAGGCGACGAGGCCGATCGCGAGCGAGGTGAGCGGGAGAGGTCTGGTGCCGTGCGCGATGTCCTCGGCCCGTGCGATCAGGGTGAGGGAGGCCAGTGCCGCCGCCGTGGCGACGGCCGCGCGGCCCCGGCCCCGTCCCCGGCCCTTGCCGTTGGGGCTGTCCGGCTGGTCCTTCCAGAAACTCCAGTCCGGCCACTGCCCTGCGGAGAACTCGTCCGGATCGCGTGCGCCCACGTCGGTCATGATACGGGCAGGGCTGCCGGGGCTGCCGGGGAACGTACGAGCGGCGGCCCGGGGCGTGGTGCATGGGTCATACGGGCAAGCATCGCCCGCCCGTGACCGGCGCCCCCGTTCGGGATGTCACCCGGCCATGCATGACAGATGGCATGGGTCCGGCCGGCGGGCCGACGGTGCAATGAGGCCATGTTGCACGCGAAGAGGGTCCATCCGCCGAGCCAGGAGTACGAGTTCACCGAGGACGGCCGGGCGCTGACGACGTTCCCGTTGGGCCGGGGCGGCACCGGCACGCGGTTCACCCTGCACGGGGCCGGCTACCTCGTGCGCGCTCACCGCTTCAGCGGTGTCCACGAACTGCTCGACGCCGACGGGACCGCCATCGCGACCACGGACCGGGTGCGCCGCGACTGGACCATGACGTGTTCCGGGCGGGTCATCGCGTTCCGGCGGACCGCGTCGGCGGACCGGGAGCACACGATGATCGGCGACGACGGCGAGCCCGCCGGCACGATCCGCCGCACCGGACACGTCCGCTCCGAGGCGACCGCCGACCTGCCGGGTCTGGAGCTCGAACTCCAGGTCTTCGCGCTCGTCGTCGTGCTGCTGCGCAGGCGGCGCAAGCGGACGGCGGCGGCCGTCCGGTCGGCCTCCCTCGGCGGCTGACGCCCGCGCGGATTATGCCGATGTCCACGGATCTCCCCAGCTCCAGGTGAAGGGGATCTCTCCAGAGGAGGAGAACAATCATGCGCAAGACCAGGCTCGCGGCGTTCGCGCTCGCGGTGGGCGCGGCGGCGGTGACGGCGGCATCGGGCCTGTCGCCGACGGCCACGGCGGGCCCGCCGCACCGGTCGCAGGCGAGCGCGCCGTCCCCGTCCCCGTCGCGGCTGCGGTGGGGCGCCTGCCCCAGCCCGGCGGAGGCGGCGCTGAAGTGCGCCGAGCTCGCGGTGCCGCTCGACTACCGCCACCCCGGCGGGCGGAAGATCACTGTCGAAGTGTCCCGCCTGGCGAGTACGAAACCGGCCGAGAAGCGCGGTGTGCTCCTGCTCAACCCCGGGGGCCCCGGCCTGCCCGGACTCTCCGTTCCCGCGCTGCTGAAGCTGCCCGCGAAGGTGCGCGACCGCTACGACGTCATCGGTTTCGACCCCCGCGGCGTCGGCCAGAGCACCCCCGTGACCTGCGGCTTCACCCGCGCCCAGGGCGGGGCGGCGAGCAACCCGCCCTATCCGCACAGTGCGGCCGACGTGACGGAGCAGGCCGCGACCGCGAAGAAGCTCGCCGCACAGTGCGCCGCTTCCAGGACCGCGGACCTGCTGCCGCACATCACCACCGCGAACACCGCACGGGACATGGACCGGATCCGGGCGGCGCTGGGCGCGCCGAAGATCTCGTACTACGGCGAGTCCTACGGCACCTACCTCGGCGCGGTGTACACCACCCTCTTCCCCCACCGCGGCGACCGCGTCGTGCTCGACAGCAGCCTGCCGCCCGAGGGCTACGACGTCGACGCGCTGCGCGGCCAGGGCGCGGGCTTCGAGACCCGCTTCCCCGACTTCGCGAAATTCGCCGCCGCAGCGCCCCAGCGGTACCACCTGGGCAGCACACCGGCCGCCGTCCGCGCGAAGTACTTCCAGCTCGCCGCGCGCCTCGACAAGAAGCCGGTGCAGGGGTACAGCGGTACGGACTTCCGTTACGTGACCTCGGGGTTGCTCCGCGCGGACAGCGAGAGCTCCAAGCTCGCCGAAACCTGGCACGCCCTGGACACGAACCAGCCGCCCCCGGACTCCGGCGGCACGGGCGGCGGCGCGTACAGCGACAACTTCCCCGCCGCCTACCTCGGGGTGATCTGCGGCGACTCCCGCTGGCCGACATCGCCGGCGGCCTACCAGCACAACGTCGCGGTCGACCGCGCCCGTTACCCGATGTACGGCGCCATCACGGCCGACATCAGGCCCTGCGCCTTCTGGCCGGCCCCCGCGGAGCCGAAGGTGCGGATCACCGGCCGGGGGCCGTCCGACGTGCTCATGGTGCAGAACCTCCGCGATCCGGCGACGCCGCTGTCCGGGGCCCTTCGAACGCGCCGGGCCCTCGGCGAGCGGGCCCGGATGGTCACCGTCGACCAGGGCGGGCACGTGGCCTATCTGACGGGCTCGAACACCTGCGGGAACAACGCCGTGACCGACTACCTGGCCACCGGCAAGCGGCCCGCACACGACGCGTACTGTTCCGCGGAGCCGACCACCCCATGACGGTGGAGCCCGGCGGCGAGTCCGGCTGCCCGGCCTCAGGGCCCGGCGGCCGCGCGGGGTTGGTCCGTTCAGCGGGTGGCAAGGCGTTCCAGCAGGGCGGCGCTTCGGGAGAGGGTGGTCCGCTCGGCGTCGGTGAGTTCGGCCTCGATGGCCTGGGCCAGCCAGCCGGCTCGGCGGCCGCGTTCCGCTTCCAGGGCGGCGTGGCCCGCGGGCGAGAGTTCGACGAGGGACTTGCGGCCGTCGGTGGGGTGGGCGCGGCGGGTGATCAGGTTCTGTTCCATGAGGAGCCCCACCGCGCGGGCCATTGACTGAGGGCGTACGCGCTGGTCGGCGGCGAGGTCGCTCGTCGTCATGGCGCCGTTGCGGTCGAGGGCTCCGAGTACGGCGACCTGGCCGAGCGGGATGCTGTCCTCGTCTTTGACGCGTCGGGTGAGCTTTCCCATCGCGGTGCGCAGTTCGGCGGCGATGGCGGCGGCTTCCGAGGTGGGCATAGGGCACTTTACCCCGCTGGTCGCCCTTGCTGCGCAGTTGACCTGCGCAGTTGTCCTGTGCAGCCGACCTGCGCAGTTGTCCTGTGTAGGTGCGCCTGCGCGGTTGTCCTGTGCGGTTGAACCGCGCGCTTTCTCTGCACAGCAATGCTGCTCAGTTTGGCTGTACAGCATTGCTGTAGAGTTTGCCGTGTCGGGCTAAGCGCCAGCGTTGTCGCAGCCGGGGCCACGGCATACGACAACGGGAAGGAACTCCCATGTCCGCACAGACCGTCGCGAGCGTCGCCGCCCGCCGGATCATCGACAGCCGCGGCAACCCCACGGTCGAGGTCGACGTCGTCCTCGCGGACGGCTCGCTGGGGCGCGCGGCCGTCCCCTCCGGGGCGTCGACCGGCGCCCGGGAGGCCGTGGAACTGCGGGACGGTGACCCCGCGCGCTGGCACGGCAAGGGCGTCGACCGCGCGGTGGCCCACGTCAACGGGGAGATCGCGGCGGCCGTACGCGGCCGGGACGCGGCGGATCAGGCGGGGCTCGACGCCGCGCTGATCGCCCTCGACGGCACCGCCGCGAAGTCGCGGCTCGGCGCCAACGCGATTCTCGGCGTCTCCCTCGCCGCCGCCAAGGCCGCCGCCGCGGCCTGTCGCCGG
>NZ_JBHVHQ010000096.1:0-15767 GCF_042800135.1 Streptomyces sp. NPDC057654
CGTCCAGCTTTCGTACGGCTATGGCCGGCTGATCCTCGAGAGGATCAGAAGTCCATGTCACCGCCCGGCATGCCGCCCGGAGCGCCCGCGGCAGCGGCCTTCTCCGGCTTGTCGGCGATGACGGCCTCGGTGGTGAGGAAGAGCGCCGCGATGGAGGCGGCGTTCTGCAGCGCGGAACGCGTGACCTTGGCCGGGTCGATGATGCCCTCGGCGACCAGGTCGATGTACTCGCCGGTCGCGGCGTTGAGGCCGTGACCCGGAGTCAGGTTGCGCACCTTCTCCACGACGACGCCGCCCTCAAGACCGGCGTTGACGGAGATCTGCTTCAGCGGGGCCTCCAGGGCCAGCTTCACAGCGGCGGCACCGGTGGCCTCGTCGCCTTCGAGGTCGAGCTTCTCGAAGACCGACACGGTCTGGAGCAGGGCCACGCCGCCGCCGGCGACGATGCCCTCCTCGACGGCCGCCTTCGCGTTGCGAACGGCGTCCTCGATGCGGTGCTTGCGCTCCTTGAGCTCCACCTCGGTCGCGGCGCCGGCCTTGATGACCGCGACACCGCCGGCGAGCTTCGCCAGGCGCTCCTGGAGCTTCTCGCGGTCGTAGTCGCTGTCCGAGTTCTCGATCTCGGCGCGGATCTGGTTGACGCGGCCCTGAACCTGGTCGCTGTCGCCGGCACCGTCGACGATGGTCGTCTCGTCCTTGGTGATGACGACCTTGCGGGCGCGGCCGAGCAGGTCGAGACCGGCGTTCTCCAGCTTGAGGCCGACCTCCTCGGAGATGACGGTGCCACCGGTGAGGATGGCGATGTCGCCGAGCATGGCCTTGCGGCGGTCACCGAAGCCCGGAGCCTTGACGGCGACGGACTTGAAGGTGCCACGGATCTTGTTGACGACGAGCGTGGACAGCGCCTCGCCCTCGACGTCCTCCGCGATGATCAGCAGCGGCTTGCCCGACTGCATGACCTTCTCCAGCAGCGGAAGGAGGTCCTTCACGTTGCCGATCTTGGAGTTGACGATCAGGATGTACGGGTCGTCGAGCGACGCCTCCATACGCTCCATGTCGGTGGCGAAGTAGGCGGAGATGTAGCCCTTGTCGAAGCGCATGCCTTCGGTGAGCTCAAGCTCCAGGCCGAAGGTCTGCGACTCCTCGACCGTGATGACGCCTTCCTTGCCGACCTTGTCCATGGCCTCGGCGATGAGCTCGCCGATCTGGGTGTCGGCGGCGGAGATGGAGGCGGTCGAAGCGATCTGCTCCTTGGTCTCCACGTCCTTGGCCTGCTCCAGCAGGGCGGCGGAGACGGCCTCGACGGCCTTCTCGATGCCGCGCTTGAGGGCCATCGGGTTGGCGCCGGCGGCTACGTTGCGCAGGCCCTCGCGGACCAGCGCCTGCGCCAGGACGGTCGCGGTCGTCGTGCCGTCACCGGCGACGTCGTCCGTCTTCTTCGCGACCTCCTTGACCAGCTCGGCGCCGATCTTCTCGTACGGGTCCTCAAGCTCGATCTCCTTGGCGATGGAAACACCATCGTTGGTGATCGTGGGGGCGCCCCACTTCTTCTCTAGGACGACGTTGCGACCCTTGGGGCCCAGGGTCACCTTGACGGCGTCGGCGAGCTGGTTCATGCCGCGCTCGAGGCCGCGCCGTGCCTCCTCGTCGAACGCGATGATCTTGGCCATGTGAAGTGGTCCTCCCGGACAGGGGTGGAAAATCCGGACCGCACTGGCGCCCGCGACGGACGACCCGCATCCCTTGTGGTTCCTTGCCCCACCGGGGTGCGGACCTCACCGGCCCGATCCAAGTTCTGTCACTCTCACTGGGAGAGTGCTAAGCCCAATGATTAGCACTCGCCCCCCTTGAGTGCAAGCGCCTTCGCAGAGCCGGGGGCGCGATCGGGGGGCTCCCGGGAAGCGTCCCGGCCCCGGCCAGGCCCCGACCCGGCCCGTGGGCGCACGAAAGGCCCGCACCTCGGAAGGTACGGGCCCCGCGTGTGAGTGAGCCGGTGGTCGATCGCGCCGAGATCAGACGGCGAGCTTGACCATGTCCGCCTGCGGCCCCTTCTGGCCCTGCGAGATCTCGAACTCGACTCGCTGACCCTCCTCGAGGGTGCGGTAGCCGTCCATCTGAATCGCGCTGTAGTGGACGAAAACATCCGCACCACCGTCGACCGCGATGAAGCCGTACCCCTTCTCCGCGTTGAACCATTTGACGGTGCCCTGAGCCATGCCTAACTCCCCTATTACTGGCCCTTGCGCAGGACCGCACTTCGCGGACCCTGGGTCAGACCTCACCCCCTGACAGGTGGGGGTGTGCGCCGGAACGCGTCGACCGCGGCTGAATGTATCTGCACGGATGCCGTCTGCAACAGGTCAATCGGACGAGAATTCCGACGGTGGCCGACGGGCGCTATACGGAGGTTTCCCAGCAATCCGGGGCAAGTCGGGCCGGGCATAGCGCAACCAACCCGACAATTCGCACACTGTCTTTGCCCGTAACTTGACGGGTTCTCATATGCGTTCGGCACTGACGCCGGAGGGGGATCGTCCTCAACTGTATCGCCATTCAACAGACGGAATCGCCCCGTCCGTTTCCGGCCGGGGCGATTCGGGGACGCTATGGAGACGCCATGGAGACGCTACGAGGGTGACGCGGAGGCGATCCGCGACGGGACGCGAGAGGCGGTGGAGGACTCAGCAGCCGCCCGCGACCGCCGGGATGATCGAAATTCCCGCGCCGTCCGGCGTCGGCGCCTGGAGGCCGCCCTCGAAGCGCACGTCGTCGTCGTTGACGTACACGTTCACGAAGCGGCGCAGCTTGCCGGCGTCGTCGAGTACGCGCGCGGCGATGCCGGGGTGGTTCTGCTCCAGGGAGTTGATGACCTCGGCGACGGTCGCGCCCTCCGCCGGCACCTCGGCCTGGCCGCCGGTGTACGTACGGAGAATGGTAGGAATACGGACGTTTACGCTCATGACGGTTCCCTTCTGAGGGGTGGACGGAGTAGTTCCTGGCGACAGGTCAGCCGGCCAGGCCGACGGCGCGGAACGCGTCCAGGCTGGGGCGGATCGTGGCCGTGGGCCCGGTGGTCGGCGCCACCGCGTCCAGCGTCTTGAGGCCGTCGCCGGTGTTCAGGACGACCGTGGTCAGGGCCGGGTCGAGCAGCCCGTTGTCGATCAGCTTCTTGGTGACGCCGACCGTCACGCCGCCCGCGGTCTCCGCGAACACGCCCTCCGTACGGGCCAGCAGCTTGATCGCGTCCACCACCTGCGCGTCGTTGACGTCCTCGACCGCACCCCCGGTACGCCGGGCGATGTCGAGCACGTACGGGCCGTCCGCCGGGTTGCCGATGGCGAGCGACTTGGCGATGGTGTCCGGCTTCTGCGGCCGTACGACGTCGTGACCCGCCTTGAAGGCCGTCGAGACCGGCGAGCACCCCTCGGCCTGCGCGCCGAAGATCTTGTACGGACGGTCCTCCACCAGCCCGAGCCGGATCAGCTCCTTGAGCCCCTTGTCGATCTTCGTGAGCTGGGAGCCGGACGCGATCGGGATGACGATCTGGTCCGGGAGCCGCCAGCCGAGCTGCTCGCAGATCTCGTACGCGAGCGTCTTGGATCCCTCGCCGTAGTACGGGCGCAGGTTGACGTTGACGAAGCCCCAGCCCTCGCCCGCCGGGTCGCCGATGAGCTCGGAGCAGAACCGGTTGACGTCGTCGTAGTTGCCCTCGATGCCGACGAGCTC
Source organism: Streptomyces sp. NPDC057654 (assembly GCF_042800135.1). Taxonomy (NCBI): domain Bacteria; kingdom Bacillati; phylum Actinomycetota; class Actinomycetes; order Kitasatosporales; family Streptomycetaceae; genus Streptomyces; species Streptomyces sp. NPDC057654. The sequence continues at coordinate 3,727 of NZ_JBHVHQ010000096.1, forward strand.
GCCGCCGTAGACCGCGGCCATGACGACCTTGCCCTGCTCCAGGTCGTGCGGGATGAACACGCAGGACTTGAAGCCGGAACGGGCCGCCGCCGCGCCGACCGCGCCCGCGAGGTTGCCGGTCGAGGAGCAGGACAGCGTGGTGAAGCCGAAGGCGCGGGCGGCCTCGACGGCGATGGCGACGACGCGGTCCTTGAAGGAGTGCGTCGGGTTGCCGGAGTCGTCCTTGACGTACAGGCCGCCGGTGACGCCCAGCTCGCGGGCGAGGCGGTCGGCCTTGACGAGCTTGGTGAAGCCGGGGTTCAGGTTCGGCTTGTCCGCCACGTCGGCCGGGACCGGCAGCAGCGGCGCGTACCGCCAGATGTTGTCGGGGCCGGCCTCGATCCGGCGGCGCAGGGCCTCCGGGTCGCCCGTCGGCAGCTCGTACGCGACCTCAAGAGGCCCGAAACAGGCCTCGCACGCGAAGACCGGGCCGAGGGCGGAGCGCTCACCGCACTCGCGGCAGGACAGTGCCACGGCCGGACCGAGGTCGACGGGGGTGGCGGGAGCGGTGGTTTCTGCGGCTTGCACAGCCATGGAGGCGAGGCCCTTTCTCCTCATCTTCCCCGCGGCGCATCTCGCCGCGAGACGGAATTGGCACCTACCCCGCCGGGAGCCTCGCGAGTATGTCGACGAGACCGGCGGGAGGGTTGCCGGGGCTTCAACGGGCCGTTCCCTCTGCCCCTCTGGATGAGCGGTATGGCGCTGGGCGGGGCCCAGGCGTTTATCACGCGCGACCCCGACATGCGCCGGGCATCCGCGTTGTTCAAGACTGTAACCGAAGCCTCGGACGGTTGAGATAGTCGTCCGAACCGCGAGATGGATCACACCCGGCTCACATCCGGATCGCATCCGGCTCTCCCGCGGATCGTCTACGGAACGCAGAAGGAGACTTTCGACGTGCTGGAAGAGGTCGAGCACTGGCTGAAGCAGCGCTCCTGGTCCGCCGCCGAGCGCCCGCTCGACCAGCTGCTCGCCGCGAAGCGCGCCGCCGGTGCGCTCGGCACGGTGAGCGTGGTGCTGCCCGCCCTCGACGAGGAGGCGACGGTCGGCGCGATCGTCGCCACGATCCGCCGGGAGCTGATGGACGGGCCCGTGCCGCTGGTGGACGAGCTGGTGGTGCTGGACTCCGGTTCCACGGACCGGACGGCCGAGGTCGCGGCGGCGGCCGGGGCGCGCGTCGTGCACCGGGACGCGGTGCTGCCGCGGCTGCCCGCGCTGCCGGGCAAGGGCGAGGTGCTGTGGCGGTCGCTCCTGGCGACCAGCGGCGAGATCGTCTGCTTCGTCGACGCCGACCTGCGGGAGTTCTCCGCCGATTTCGTCTCGGGCATCGTCGGCCCGCTGCTGACCGACCCGGACGTGCACTTCGTCAAGGCGATGTACGACCGTCCGCTCGGCGACGCCGCGGGGCAGGGCGGCCGGGTCACGGAGCTCGTGGCCCGCCCGCTCCTCAACCTGCACTGGCCCCGGCTGGCGGGCTTCGTGCAGCCGCTCGGCGGCGAGTACGCGGCCCGGCGCTCCCTCCTGGAGCGGCTGCCGTTCCCCGTCGGCTACGGGGTGGAGCTCGGCCTCCTCGTCGACGCGCTGCACACCGTGGGGCTGGACGCCCTCGCCCAGGTCGACGTGGGGGTGCGCCTGCATCGGCACCAGGACGGGCAGGCACTCGGCCGGATGGCGGCCGCCATCTACCGCACCGCCCAATTGCGCTTGGCGCGCGGGCATTTGGTGCGTCCGGTGCTGACGCAGTTCGACCGGGGGGAGGGCGGGTTCGTGGCACGGACGCATGCGGTGGACACGGAGGAGCGCCCGCCGATGGCGGAGATACCGGAGTATGTGGAGCGGAGGGCGGCATAGCTCCCTGCCGGGGCTCCGCCCCGGACCCCGGTCCTCAAACTCCCCCAGCTACCGCTGGGAGGTGCCCCCTGACGGGCTGAGTTGGTGCTGGTCCGGATGGCTCGCGCGCGTTTGAGTGATGGCGGCAATGGCTAGGCTCGCCGCATGGCCTCCCAGCACGGTGCCCAGGTCCTGGTCGCGTCCAACCGCGGCCCGGTCGCGTACACGCGGGGCGACGACGGGTCGCTCACCGCCAAGCGCGGCGGCGGCGGCCTGGTCTCCGGGCTGTCGGCGATCGGACCGGAGGCGGACGCCGTCTGGGTGTGCGCGGCGCTCGGGGACGGCGACCGGGAGGCCGTACGACGCTCCGAGGGCGGCAGTGGCCATCTGCCGACGGACGACACCGGTGGACAGCGCGTCCGGATGCTGGACATCGCGCCGGACGTCTTCGCCGCCGCGTACAACGGCATCGCGAATTCCGTGCTGTGGTTCGTCCACCACCTGCTGTACGAGACGCCGCTGGAGCCCGTATTCGACGCGGGGTTCCGGGAGCGGTGGGGCGCGTACGAGGCGTACAACGCGGCCTTCGCGGACGCGCTGGCCGCCGAGGCTGCGCGGGGCGCGGCGGTGCTGGTGCAGGACTACCACCTCACGCTGGTCCCCGGCATGCTCCGGGAGCGCCGCCCCGACCTGCGGATCGGTCATTTCTCGCACACGCCGTGGGCCCCGCCGGACTACTACCGGCTGCTGCCCGACGACGTGGCGGCGCAGGTGCTGCGCGGGGTGCTGGGCGCGGACCGGGCGGCGTTCCTGACCCGGCGCTGGGCGGACGCGTTCATCGCCTGCTGCCGCGACGTGCTCGGCGCGAGCGCCGCCGGCGACGGCGGGTCCGTCACCTTCGAGGGCCGTACGACGCGCATCGGCGTGCACGGGCTCGGGGCCGACGCCGACTTCCTGCGCGAGCGTTCGCACCGGCCCGACGTCGAGGAGCGGATGGCTGCGCTGCGCGAGCAGATCGGCGGCTCGGGCGGCCGCAAGACCGTCGTCCGCGTGGACCGCACCGAGCTGTCCAAGAACATCGTGCGCGGTCTGCTCGCCTACCGGCTGCTGCTGGAGACGCGCCCCGAGTGGCACGGCGAGGTCGTGCATATCGCCTTCGCCTACCCCTCGCGGCAGGATCTGGCCGTGTACCGCGACTACACGGCGCGGGTCGAGTCCGTCGCCGAGGAGATCAACGCGACCTTCGGGCGCGAGGGCTGGCAGCCGGTCGCGCTGCACGTCAAGGACGACTTCGCGCGTTCCCTGGCCGCGTACCGGCTGGCGGACGTCGCCCTCGTCAACCCCATCCGGGACGGCATGAACCTCGTCGCGAAGGAGGTCCCGGTGGTCTCCGACGAGGGGTGCGCGCTGGTGCTGTCGCGGGAGGCCGGGGCGTACGAGGAGCTGGGCCAGGACGCGATCACCGTCAATCCGTACGACGTCGAGGCCACGGCCCGTGCGCTGCACGAGGGGCTGGTGATGCCCCGCGACGAGCGGGCCGAGCGCTCGAAGCGGCTGGCGGCGGCGGCCACTGCGCTGCCGCCGGCGCAGTGGTTCACGGACCAGCTGAGGGCGCTGGACGGCTAGATTCCGGCTGAAGCGGGGGCCATTCCCGCTGAAGCGGGGGCCGGGCGCAGGATCGTATACAGCCGGGTCTACCGTGGTGCGGCGTGACAGCGACAGCGATTTTCGGGGCTTCTGTGCCCTTGGGGTCCTTTGGGGCCTTGGAGCCTTATGGGGTCACCACCGCATCGGGGCTGCCCGAGCCGACCGTCGGGCGCATGTTCGCGAGCTGGCAGCTCGATCCGTACGCGCTCGTGCTGGTTCTCGTCCTCGGCGGGCTCTACGCGTGGGGCGTGGCGCGGGTGGTGCGGCGCGGCGAGCGGTGGTCGGTGGGGCGCAGCGCGGCGTTCTGCCTGATCGGGCTCGGCGCGATCGTGGTGGCGACCATGTCCGGGCTGGCCGTCTACAACCATGTGCTGTTCTGGCCGGCCGCCGTGCAGAACATCGTGCTCGACCTGATCGGCCCGCTCGGCATCGCGCTGGGCGACCCGCTGTCGCTGGCGGCGCGGGCGCTGCCGCGGGAGGGCCGCGCGGCGCGCCGGCTCCAGGGCGCGATCAGCGGCCGCGTACTGCGGGTGCTGACGTTCCCGATGGTCAGCACGCTGCTGGTGTTCGCCTCCGAGATGCTGATCTACTTCACGCCGTACTTCGAGACGGCGCTGCGCAACGACGCGCTGCACGAGCTGATGTATCTGCAACTGCTGGTGGTCGGCACGCTGTTCGTGCTGCCGATGCTCACCCGCCAGGACCTGCTGCCGTCCTGGTGCGGCCATCCCGTCCGGGCGGCGTTCATCTTCGTGGACGGGATCGTGGACGCGCTGCCCGGCCTCGTCGTGATGACCAGCGGCACGCTGGTCGCGGGCGGCTGGTACGCGGCCCAGGACCGGCCGTGGGGGCCGAGCCTGGAGCGGGACCAGTTCATCGGCGGCGGGGCCATGATGACGATCGCGGAGCTGGTCGGGCTGCCGTTCATCATCGCGGTGTTCGTGGAGTGGGTGCGGTCCGAGCGGCTCAAGACCGCGGAACTGGACGCGCGCCTGGACCGCGAACTGGAACACCGCCCGGCCCCGGCCCCCGCCTCCCCCGTCCCCGCGAGCGTCCCCGAGCCGCAGCTGACCCGCCCGTGGTGGGAGACGGACCAGGGCATCGTCGGCGAGCGCTACCGGAGCGGGGGCGGTTGAGGCCGGGCCAATTCCGAGGTTTGAGGGAGTCGGGCCGCGAAACGAGCTTCTCTCCCTCGCGCTCACATGCTGAGCCCTGGGCTCGACAACCACGCTGAACCCGGGCTCTCGTCACCAAAGCACACGTGCCCGACGCTCCGTACCAAACCCAAGCCCGTGCCGATAGATCTCTGCAACCCAATATCTTCCGTCTTCACCACGGGCGAAAACACCGGACTCCACTAGAAAATCAGCGTTCTCCGCAGATAGTCCGACCGAGTCCAACTCGAAAGGAACAGTCACCGGGCCTTCCACCCGCTGCAACTGAACGAGCAGGTCACCGACCTCCTGATTCTCCTGGTGAATCGCGTTGATTTTCATTCGGCTGCACTCCGACAGCGCCCTGCGCATTGCAGCAGGAACGAGGACCCTGTCTTCGTAGGTGCTGTAGGAAACGGAGAGCTCGGCCGCTTCCGCGAGAAATGCCACGACGTCTCTGGCCTGAATCTGCTCATTATAATCTGCAAGGGCGGCAGGGACCCACAGGTGGGACCGCGCCTCCCTGGACTTCTGCGTTCCCATCTTCCAGCCCCACAGGCCGATGAGCAGTTGGACCAGCTCGTCGTAAGAGAGATTCGCGACTTCCGTCGCCGGTTTGTCGATGGTCTCCGAACGAACAGCGACCCAAAGAGCCAGCCGAAGGGCTTCCTCGTAATTCCAGTGCAGCGCATAGGCATCATAGCGACCGAGCAGTTGTGCGCTGTTTTGACGAACAGCCCATGTCACCAAGTCCTGGCGCACGAAGATGACAAGCCCGAACGGCTGCCCCCGCAGAGCTCGCAGCCAATTCAGGACATCGATGAGCAACACCCGCAGGGCGGTCCGCTTGGTTTCGGAATCCAGGGACTGCAGGAGATCTTCCAGGCCGTCCACCACGAAGATTGCACGGGCCCGCTTTCCCAGGCCCGCCAGTGCCGATTCCGCGTCTTTGGCACCGCTCGGGAACACTCCGGCCGCAGCGGCCAGGCACTCCAGCCACAGAGTTCTCCAGCCAATCGTGTCCTGCGCCTCAAGCTCATTGAATCCGCGCAGCAAGCGATCCCTGATAGCGAGCCCTGTGGCAGCCTCTCCCCCCTCGGTGAGGTGGGTCGCCGCGAAATCGTCCCTGAGGTTCTGTGTCGTCAGGCCCTCCTGTTGGAGGGTGTCCGATTCCAGCACCGGCACAATGGGCGCTTCGATCGATACGCCATCGATTTGCGATTCCTGAGCGAACCCACGCCAGGTACGAGCCGCGCACGCCTTGGCGTAGGTGAATGTCTTGCCGGCCCCTTTCGCCCCGACCACCAAGGACAGGGGCACTCCGGTGCGGTGGTCGCCGAGCAGCCGACGCAGCGGGTCAGTCACCAGAAACCCGGTCGCGGACGACAGCCCTTCCTGCTCAGCGAAGGTGAGCCGCTTCGCGGTCGCGGCCAGCATGCGACGCCGCTCGCCTTGGTCCACCGGTGCCGGTTCCTCACCGGACTCGGTATGCGAAACGGCGGGGCTCACCGGCTCCAGCGCCTCGGGCAGCCCGCAGCGGGCCAGCACAGCGACCACCGCGTCCCACTCCGATGGCAGAGCAAGGAGCTCCTCCCGAAACGGGCTGAGCGTCGGCGTCGTCAGAACATCCGTACCGATGGGGTCTACGTCTTCTCCAGCCGCTGCGGCCAGCGAGCCGCTCAACGCGTTCGCGAGCAGATGTCGCGCCTCGTGCATCTGCTCGCCGTGCACATCCTTCCGGTACTGAGTGATGATCACACAACTCGCCGGATCGACGCCTCTCCGAGTAGGCGCGCCACGACCCAGCTGTTCGATCAGCCTGATGGTGCCGAAGAGCGACTGATGACTCAGCGTCGTCACGAAGACCCGCTGCACACGTGGATCGAGCAGGACCGGAGCAGACAGCTCCGAGGCCCCGGCGCGCAGATCGATGATGACGGCGTCAGCCCCTATGCGCGCGGCGAGCGCGGCCATGGCCTCGGTGACGAAGTTCGGTGACCGGTCGGGCGTCAGAAGGTCCGCGGGCTCAATTCTCGGCGGCCCCAGAGTGGTGCGGCGACTGGCCGGGAGGACTATCACGGCGCCAGTGCCCGGGTAACGCCCGGCTTCCTGATTCGGCAGATAGCTGGCGGCGATATCGACGGCGGGCGCGACATCGCCGTCGTCCGAGCCGTGCAGCAGCACGAGCAGGTCCTCATAGGAAAAGTCGAGTTGCCCGCCCTGAGCCTGGTGCATCCAAGTGATGCCCGGCGCCTCCAGGTCCGCGTCGATGAGCAGAACTCGCGCCCCCTGCCCCGCCAGCCGGTCCGCCATCGCGACTGCGTGGACCGTTCGCCCCACGCCTCCTTTGAAGGAGTGAAACGCGAGTACCTGGACGTCGTCGGCGAAGTGGTCACGCCGCGGGCGCGGTAGCGGGCGAGCCAGCTCCGCAGTGATGTGCTTTTCCCTCAGCCGCGGGAGTCGTCGGGGCCGGACAGGATCCACGTCGGGACAGAGCGTAACGGGCAATCCAGTGAATCCCGACTGGCGAGGATCGTCCAGTCCGAGGATCAGTTCCCCTTCGTTCGACTCGACCGAGCCGATTCCGAACGCTTGGTCCAGCCATTGCCGCACCTCCTCCGGCGTTGTACCAGGGACTACGGAAAGCTCCACCCCATCCCACCATGCGTCGGCTGAAAGCAGCCATTGCGGCCAGCCACCAGCCGAAGCCAATCGGGCGAGATGTTCGTCGACATCCACCCATGTGAACAGACGTCCCGGAGTGTCCAGCTCTTCGGCACCTTGCAGTCCTCCCACGAACCCTGCGCTCCCTAGTCCTGCTCGCACCACGAGATCAATTCGCACAACGCCGCGTGGACAGCCTTCTCATCCTCGATATCCAGCTTCGCACCATAACGCCATGCCTGGTGCAAATCAGCCATTGCGATAGTTCCGAGCGCCTGCTGAAGCCGACAGCTCTGGAGCTTGTCCAGCCGATCAGCCATATCGCGGGGCATCTTGAGATCCTTGGCCATCCTGCGCAAGTCGTGCTGGTAGTCCAGAGCGGCGGAGTCCCTGTGCCCCCCGCGCGTGAGCAGCCGTTCCTTCATTCCGCACTCGGCCGCATAGAAGAGCAAGAGGCAAGCCGTGGGCGTATCCCCTACGGCATCCAGCCTGTCTCCGCCCTGCCGCAACCGCGCTCTACTCGCTTTGAGTGCCTTCGCCCCCACCTGTAACGCCATGGCGCAATCCTGCCATCCCCAGGTAGCGAATGACCTCAACTCACCTCATCCGCAAGACGCGTAAGCAAATCCACGACGCCGCCCGGCCCGTCCGCCACCAGGTCGGCGCGGTCGGTGAGCTCGGTGACCTCGGCGCTACCGCTGCACACCAGGACGCCGCGCAGCCCCTCGGCCCGGAGCTTCTCGACGGCGGCGAAGGCGGCGAGGTCGCCGAGGTCGTCGCCCGCGTACAGGACCGTGCTCGCGCCGGACTCCCGTACGTACTCGGCGAGGGCCACTCCCTTGTCCATGCCCGGCGGGCGCAGCTCCAGGACGAGGCGGCCGGGCTCCACGATCAGGCCGTGGCGTTCGGCGAGATCGTGCAGCGGGCCGCGCAGCAGCTCGAAGGCGGCCTGCGGGTCGGCGGCACGGCGGGTGTGGACGGCGACGGCGCGGCCCTTGCGCTCGATCCAGGTGCCCTGCCAGGCGCCGGAGGCGTCGAGGACGCCGGGCAGTTCGGCCTCCACCGCGGCGACACCGGGGTGCGGCGCGGGGGCCTGTACGGTCCCGGTGGCGGCGTCCCAGCGCTCCGCGCCGTAGTGGCCGAGCACCGTGAGCCGCTCCAGCCCCGGTACGCCCGTGAACCCGCCGTAGCGCACGGCCACCCCCGCCGGGCGGCCGGTGATCACGGCCGCGGACAGCAGCCTGGGAGCGAGCCGCGCGAGCGCGGGCACGGCCCCGGGGTGCGCGCGGGCCTGCTCCGGGTCGGGGACGATATCGGCGAGCGTCCCGTCGAAGTCGAGTGCGACGACGGCCCGTTCAGGCGCGTCGAGAAGCGCGGCCAAGCCGTCACGCCCGGCGGACGTCGCAGGAACGGGAAGAGGGTTGCTGCCCATGCGGCGACCCTACAGCGCCCCGGAAAGGGGCGCGGGGAACCGCGCGAGCGGCCGCGACGAACCCGCGGACGGCGCACGGCCTCGCATCGGAACGCCTAGCGGCGAGAGCGCTTGGACTCGCGGACGCGGCGCAGGCGGTTCACCGTCACCGGGTCGTGCTCCAGCGCCCGCGCGTCGTCGAGCAGGGCGTTCAGCAGCTGGTAGTAGCGGGTCGGCGTGATGCCGAGCCGCTCCCGGATCGCGCGCTCCTTGGCGCCGGGCCCGGCCCAGGAGCGCCGCTCCACGGCGAGCACGGCCAGATCGCGCTCCGAAAGTTCCGAGGGCTCCGAAAGCTCAGAGGGCTCCGGAAGGGGCTCCTCCGGAGCCCCGGACATCGCTTCGGGCTCCTCGCGCGGGCTCACCTCGCCCACCCTAGCCGTCCGCGTTGTCCGTGGCCTCGGCCTCGCGCTGAAGCTCCTGGAGCACCGACGCCGGGTCGCCGCCCTTCTTCACCGTCGAGCCGATCTTCTCCTTGAGCAGCGTCGTGACCCGCGCCCACGACGTCTTGTCCGCCGGGTAGAACTGCGCCTGCTGCAACTGGTCGAGGAACGGCCACAGCTTTTTCTCCGCCTCGTCGTGGCGCATCGCCTCGGACGCGGACGTGGTCACCGGCAGCATGGCGTACCGGCTGGTGAAGTCGAGGACGTTGTCCTTGTGGTAGACGAAGTCGAGGAAGCGGCCGATCTGCTCGCGGCGGCCGTGCGTCTTGAAGCCCATCATCCAGTCGGCGACGCCCATCGTCGACTCGGCCTTGCCCTCGATACCGGGCAGCGGCGCCATCCCGTACTTGATATCCCGCGCGGCGGCCTGCTTCATCAGCGTGGGGTGGCCGTTGAGCATGCCGACGTCGCCGTGGGTGAACGCGTCGAAGACCTGCTGCCGGTTGGTGCGGCTGGGGTCGCCGGGCCCGGTCAGCCCCTTGCCGACCAGCTCGTCGCGCAGCCACTCGAACGCCTTGACGTTCTCGGGCGAGTCGATGGTGTACGCGCCGGTGCGGTCGGTGTAGTTACCGCCCCCACCGAGCATCCACATCATCGTCTCGGCCTGCGGCTCCTCGCGGCCGAACGGCAGCCCGAAGGGGATCTTCACGCCCGCGGCCTTGAGCTTGACCGCGGCGGCCTGGAGGTCGTCCCAGCTCTCCGGGGCCTTGGTGACACCGGCCTTCGAGAAGAGGTCCTCGTTGTAGAAGAGCAGCCGGGTGCTGGCGACGAACGGCAGTCCGTACTGGACGCGGTGCAGGTCGCCCGCCGCGGAGATCGACGATATGAAGTCGGACTGGGTGGGGATGGACAGCAGCTGGTCGGCGCTGTAGAGCTTGCCGGCCGCGGCGAAGTCGGCGTACGCGCCGATCTGCGCGAGGTCGGGAGCCTGGCCGTCCTTCACCATCTTGGCGAGCTTCCTGTCGATATCGATCCAGGGCAGCACCGTTATATCGATCTTGATGTCCGGATACTTCGACGTGAAGGCCCGAGCCACCTTGAGCCAGTACTTCTTCGAGTTGTTCTCGGGTTTGTCGCCATAGTCGGCCGCGACCAGCTTCAGCGTCACGTCACCCGACCCGGAGGTTTCGCCGCCGCACGCGGCCAGCGTGGACGCCATCGCCGTCGTCGCGGCCCCGGCCGCCGTCAGACTCAAGAACCGCCGCCGCTGCACAGCTGCTTCCCCACCTTGCGGATTGATCGCCATTGGTTGATCGGTACTGATGAACCAGTACTGCCCGTACTGACGGGCCGTTACCGATCTCTCATGTCCCCGAGGAGCCTGCGCAACCCGGCGGTCCTCGCCGCGGATACACCGGGCTCTCCGGGCCGGTCACGGCTGCGAGTCTGCCCCGCGCGTCAGTCTAAGGTCTACTCCGCACCCGGTCTCGCTTCGGTCTCGCCCTTCCCTCGCGCAGCTCAGGGCTGCTATCCACGGAACCGGAACCGGCTCGGTGCACCCACGCACCGCCGTCCCCATCCCCATCCCGTCCTCCCCTCACCTTCCGAGGAGCAGCAGCGCATGGAGTCGTCCTCCCGTACCGCAGCCGAGACAGCCACCCAGCCCAGTTGCTGGCGGCGCGCAGCCGAGGCCGCGGCCGCGGCGACCGGACTGCCGCGGCCCGGCGAGCGGGTGGCGGTGACCGGCTGCGGCACGTCGTGGTTCATGGCCCAGTCGTACGCGGCCCTGCGCGAGGCCGCCGGGCAGGGCGAGACGGACGCGTTCGCCGCGTCGGAGTTCCCCGCCTCGCGCCCGTACGACCGGATCGTGGCGATCACCCGGTCCGGGACGACGACCGAGGTGCTGGAGCTGCTGCGGGTCGTACGGGGCCGCGGCGCGGCCACGCTGGCGCTGACCGCCGACGCGAAGACGCCCGTCATGGACGCGGCGGACGCGGTGGCGGTGCTCGGCTTCGCCGACGAGGAGTCCGTGGTGCAGACGCGCTTCGCGACGACGGCCCTGGCCTTCCTGCGGGCCGGTCTGGAGGCGCACGGCGCGCTGCCCGCCGGGGTGAAGACGGTGGCGGAGGCGGCCGTCGACGCCGAGCTGGCGGTCGTACAGCCGCTGCCGGAGGCCGCCCTCGCCGCCGAGCAGTGGACGTTCCTGGGGCGCGGCTGGACGTACGGCCTGGCGCAGGAGGCGGGGCTGAAGATGCGCGAGGCGGCGGGCGCGTGGACGGAGGCGTATCCGGCGATGGAGTACCGGCACGGCCCGATAGCGATCACCGGGCCGGGGCGCGTCGCGTGGGTCTTCGGCGAGCTGCCGCAGGGGCTGGCCGGCGACGTCGACCGGGTCGGGGGCGCGCTGCTCGCGGACTCCTGCGCGGCGGGCTCGCTGGACCCGATGGCGGACCTGATCCGCGCGCAGCGGCTGGCCGTGGCCGTCGCGGAGTCGAAGGGTTACGACCCGGACCGGCCGCGCAACTTGACGCGGAGCGTGATCCTGCCGGAGTGATCGGAGCAGCCGGGATGATCGGAGTAGCCGACGTGCGGCGCGTACGGGCGGGGCCGGGTCCGCGGCCCCCGCGTGCGGCGCGCCCCGCCTGCTCCCCCGCTCCCCCGCTCCGAGCTGCGAAAAGTCCGTTACGGGCGGCCCCGGGCGTGAGATCCGCCACGCCGGAGGGACGGGCGCGGGACGCCTCGGGGGCGCGCTCGGCGTGCGATCGGCCGTCCGGAACGGTCCGTTCGGCCCCGGCGCGCGCCGCCGCGCCCCCTAAGTGGACTAGACCTGTCACGGTATAACGCGCGAGACTGTCC
>NZ_JBHVHQ010000097.1:0-15752 GCF_042800135.1 Streptomyces sp. NPDC057654
GTCCTCACCCGTGTCCAGGCCGCCGTCGCCGCCAAGGCGGCCGTCGAGATGGCCACCGGCATGCTCACCGAACACGGCAACCTCCCTCCGGCCCGTGCCGCCCGCGCCCTGCGCGCCTACACCGCCCGCACCGGCGGCCGCCTCACCGAGACCGCCCAGGCCCTCGTCCGCCGCGCCCTCGACCCTCGCACGGTGCTCGCCCAGCCCGAGTGAGAACCCAGCCCGAGTGAGAACCCATCCCGAGTGACGTCGCCGCCCGCGCGGCACGCCCGGCCGTCGTCGGCACCGGCACCGGCACCGGCGGCCACGCCTCATTTGCGGTAACAGCAAACAGCTTTGCCCGTGCTCTCGGGCGAGCGCACCATCCAAGCCATCGACGTCGGCATCGGCATCGACGTCGGCATCCACATCGACACCACCCGTCGGGTCACGACGGTCGGGTGTGCGCTTGGAGAGGAGAGAACGCTGTGTCCAGTGAACGCCTCGGCGACGACGGCGCGTTGAACGGGTACGACCAGTGGCGGCGGAGCCGGTGGGAGGAGATGGCGGGCCCGTACGGAAAAGCGGGCCGCATCGCGTATCGCCTGATCACGGAACCGGGTCAGGAAGTCCCCGAGGTTCCGGGGCGGTGGACGTCCACCGGGTTCTCGGGAAGCCTGACGCTGACCGCGGCCCGTGCGGAGGGCATATCCGCCGACGGCCGGGCCGTGGACGGCACGGTGGAACTGACCGAGGCCAGCCGCCTGGACTTCCCCGGCGGGCGCCGCGGCGCCGTCGAGGAACTGCGGGGAGCCCACGCCCTGACCGTATGGGACCCGGCCGCGCCCACCCTCGTCGGCCTGCGCGGGATCGAGGTGTGGCCGTGGGATGCGGCCTGGGTCGTCGAGGCGGAGTACCGTCCGGCGGATCCCGGACGCCGCCTGGAAGTGACCCGGCTGACCAGCCCGAATACGCGGGACACCCTCCCTGCCCCCGGTGACTTCGTCTTCGGTCTGCGGGGCGAGCGGCACACACTCCGGGCGTTCGGTGTGGGCAGCGGGCACCTGCTGATCACGTTCACCGACGGCACCAGCGGCACGGACACACCCGGCATGGGCCGGTGGCTGATCCTTCCCGAGCCCCAGGAAGGCGCAGGGGGAGGCGCGGGGGGAGGCGCGGGGGACGCCGCAGGCTCGGCTCGTATCGACTTCAACCAGGCCGTCGTCCCCCACCACGTGTTCTCGGCGGCCTTCCCCTGCCCCCTGCCTCCCCGGGAGAACCACCTCCCCCTACGCGTCGAAGCGGGGGAACGCGCCCCCGTCTTCGCGTCCGGGGACCAAACGGCCGCCGGTAGCGCGACCGGCACCGCGACCGCCACCGCCGTCCGACCTGGCCTCCGCCGCAACCGGCGTACTGCATAAGGAAGAGAAGAGCATGACGACCAGCCAAGACCTTCGCGCGGCAGCGGTGCACTACCTCCGGCAGTGGGAGGCGCGGGACTACGCCACGATGCGGTCCCTGTGCACCGGCACCGCCACCGTGTGGCACAACGACGGAAGCGGCGAGCAGCCGATCGACGAGAACATGGAACTGCTCAAGCGGCTCGCCGCGGACGTCAACACGCTCCGGTACGACGTCGTACGGCAGTTCCAGGACCGCGACGAGGTGTTCCAGCAGCAGGTACTCCATCTGACGGCGGCCGACGGGTCCCGCAGTGAGGTGCACGCGGCGATGTACTTCCGGTTCGACGGCGGCCTCATCGACCGCATCGAGGAGTACTTCAACGTCGTACCGATCATCGACATCGACGAATCCATGCCGCCGTCGCCGAGATCGGCCCACTGAGCGAGCGACGAGGGCGGCGCGTACGGTGCGCGCTTGAGCGCCGCCGGGCCGCTGTGCCGCCGGGCCGCTGTGCCGCGGGGCCTACGGACGTACGGACTCGGCGGGCGCGTCCCCCGCCTCCGCCGGCCCAGCCGTTGAAGCCGACGGAGCCGGCTTGCTACGGGCGATGCCGATCCCGGTGTAACCGCAGATCACCGCGAATACCGCGCCCAGGTAGCAGAGGAAGGCGTACGGCGCGTACGAGAGGGTGGCGACGCCCAGCGCGGTCGACATGTACATACCGGCCTCGCTCCAGGGGATCAGCGGCACCATCACGGTGCCGGAGTCCTCCAGGGTGCGGGAGAGGTTCTTGGGTTCGAGGCCGTGCTCGGCGTAGACCTTCTTGAACGCCTCGCCGGGGACGAGGATGGTCAGGTACGAGGTGCCGGTGGCCAGCGCCACTCCGACCGACGAGCCCACCGTGGCCAGCACGATGCCGCCGGTGCGCCGTACGCGCCGGAGCAGGCGGGTCATCAGGACGTCCATGCAGCCGGCCTCGGTGATGATGCCCGCGAAGGCGAAGCCCGCGAGACCGATCAGCACGACGTTCGTCATGGAGGCGAGGCCGCCACGGTTGAGCAGGGTCTCGGCCGCGGCCGGAACCGAGTGCGGGACCCCCGCGTGGCCGGTGAGCAGGTCGACGGTGAAGCCGCTGGACGCGGCCGTGCTCAGGTCGCTCAGGGAGAAGCCCTGCACCACGCCGCCGAGCACTGCCGCGATCAACGACGACAGGATGATGGTCGGCAGCGGCGGCTTGCGCAGCACCGCGCCGGCCAGGACCACGAGCGGCGGCAGGAGCAGCAGCGGGCTGAACGTGAACGACTTGCCCAGGAAGTCGAGGAGTTCCTGCGTCTGGTGGCCCGTGTCCTTCACCGAGCCCGTGCTCTGCGTCAGGCCGAGGAAGAAGTAGATGACCAGCGAGACGAGCGCGGCCGGGACCGTGGTGTAGAGGAGGTGGCGGATGTGCGCGAAGAGGTTGGTGCCCGCGACGACCGGCGCGAGGTTCGTGGTGTCCGACAGGGGCGACATCTTGTCGCCGAAGTACGCGCCCGCCACGATCGCGCCCGCCGTCATGGGGAGCGAGGCGCCCAGCCCGCCCGCCACGCTGATGAGGGCGACGCCGACCGTACCGACCGAACCCCACGACGTACCGGTGAGCGTGGAGACGACGGCGGTGATCAGGAATGACACCGGAATGATCCAGTGCGGGTCGATCGCCCGGAGGCCGAGGTCCACCATCATCGGGATGGTTCCGCTGATCATCCAGGTGCCGGTGAGCATCCCGATGGATATGAGGATGAGGAGCGCCGGCATCGTCGAGTCGATTTTGCGGCAGATGGCGGCCAGCATCTGCTCCCAGGTCAGGCCGAGCCGCAGGGCGAAGGCCCCGGCGAAGGTGCCGGCGACGATGAGGAGGATGACGGGGGCGATGTCCAGCCAGACCGTTCCGGTGACCAGAAGAACGATCATCACGACGACGGGGGTGAGGGCCTGGAGGAAGGTCGGCTTGCGCCGGGACGCCTCGGCCGGAGCGGTTTCTGGCATGAGTCGCTCTTTTCGGGGTGGTTGAGGGCAGGGTGCGGCCGACCGCCGGACGGTCCGGCGCGCCGAAGGCTCCTGTGGTTGGTGTTACGGAGGTGGGTCCGGCTACTGCGCGGACGTCGGATCGTGTAGGGGGTTTGGGGGTCTAGAGGTTTGGGGGTTTAGGGGGTTACGAGGCGGGCGACGCGCTCGGCGGGGAGTGCGGGGGCGTGGTGGCCCCGTACGCCGGTCACCGGGCGGGCCGCGAACAGCGAGCCGAGTACGGCCTCTTCGGTGGCTTCGGCGGCGGCCCGGAAGAACAGGTCGATCAGGGGCCCGTCCTCGGCGAGGGCCGAGGCGGCGCGTACGGGGCCCGCCGGGCGGTGCGGGACGCGGTGCGTCGTCGACCAGGCCAGGGCGTACTCGCCGCTGCCGTGCTGGACGATGCCGCCGGTACGGGCCAGGCCGACCGTCGCGCGCTTGGCGATGCGGCGCAGCTGACGGGCGTCGGCCGGGGCGTCCGTGGCGATGAGGACGACGCAGGACCCGGCGCCGCGCGCGAACTCGGCCTGCTCCCGCGCCTGTTGCGGCGTGAGCGTACGGCCCACCGGGACGCCGAGTACGGTCAGGTCGTCGGCCTGCCCGAAGTTGGCCAGGACCAGGGCGCCCACGGTGAAGCGGGCGCCGTCGCCGTCGTCGACGAGGCGGGAACTGGAACCGATGCCGGCCTTCCAGCCGAAGGCCACCATGCCGGCGCCCGCTCCCACAGCCCCTTCCGGCACCGGGCGGTCGGACGCCGCTTCCAGCGCTTCGAGTACGTGCTCGGGGCGCACATGCAGCCCCCGGATGTCGTTGAGCCAGCCGTCGTTGCACTCCAGGACCACGGGGTTGACGGTGCCTGTGGTGACGCCGATCTCGGGGTGCCCGTCCAGCGCGTGCCGGGCCAGCCCTTCGAAGGCGGCGCCGACCCCGAGCGTATTGGTGAGCGCCAACGGCGTTTCCAGTACGCCCAGTTCGGCGACCTGGCTCAGGCCCGCCGCCTTCCCGAATCCGTTGACGACCTCCAGGCCGGCGACCGGCTTGTCGCGGAAGAGCGAGCCGGGGGCGGGGACGACGACGGTGGCTCCGGTACGTACCGGAAGCTCCGCTTCGGATTGGCGCTGATCGAGGGTGACGTGGCCGACGCGCACGCCGGACACGTCGGTGAGGGAGTTCGACGGGCCGGGGGGCAGGATGCCGGGGGCGATGCCCAGGTCGCGGGGGCGTAGGTTGTCGGCGCGCGTCATGGTGCGGTACGTCCTGTGCGCCGCGTACCCCGCGCTGCCGGCCCCTGCGTCTCGCCACCCCGAACTTCGGACTGCATGGCCTGCGTGGCCTGCATGTTCTGCAAGAGCTCGGTTTCCACCAGCGCCAGATGGGCTTCCATCAGGCTGGCCGCGAGATCGGCGTCGCCGTCCGCGACCGCCTCCGCCATCGCTTCGTGATCGGCGAGCGACGTCTCCGTGTGGGAGGTCCGGGAGGTGAGGCCGCTGCGCAACACGATCACCTGCTGTTGCACGAGCCACACCTGTTCGGCGATGCGCGGGCTGTGCGCCGCATCCATCAGCGAACGGTGGAAGTCCAGATCCAGGTCGTACAGCAGCTTGCGCCCCGCCTCGCGGGCCTTGCGGGAGCGCTCGCACACCTTGCGCAGGCGGGTCACTTCCTGAGGCCGGCGGCGGTGCGCGGCCATGCGGGCCGCCGCGCATTCGAGGGCCGAACGCAGTTCGAAGAGCGCCGCCACGTCGTCGGGGCGGGCGGCGAAGACGGCGGCGCCCTTGTTGGGCACGTGGACGAGAAGTCCCTCGCTCACCAGCTGCCCGATGGCCTCCCGCAGCGGGCCGCGGCTGATGCCCAGGTCACGGGCGATCTCCACCTCGTTGAGGCGGGAGCCGGGCGGCAGCACGCCGGTGAGGATCTGCTCGCGCAGCATCTCCACGACTTGTCCCGCCAAGCCGCGGTGGACCAGTCCGGTCATGGAAATCTCCCAGGGGCGAGGGGCTGGCGTGGGTCTCGCAGACAGCGCTCGCGGGGGCACGAACTGTCGACAGTCGCCACGACAGGTGGTGACAGACGACAGTGGACAGGCGGTATGGACCCGATGTCAACGGTTCTCGGCGACCGTCTTTCATCGTGGGCGGACCGTCGACACCCGAGCGGAAAACTGATAACTGTCGACAGTTGGAAGCCCGTAACCACCCAAGCCAAGCCAAGCCAAGCCGAGCCGCACCGCACCGCGCCGCACCATCAACCGAAGGAACGAACATGCCCCCCGCAGCAGCCCCCGAGGAAGCCTCCGACGAAGCCCCCGACGCCTACTCCTACGCCGTGCTGGCGGAGGTATGGCGCGGGGACTTCCTGGAGTCCGTGCACCACGGATCGGTCGTATGCCTGGACGCCGACGGCAAGGCCGTGCTGACGGCGGGCCCCGTCGACGCCCCCATGTACCCGCGCTCTTCCAACAAGCCGCTCCAGACCGTCGGCATGCTCCGCGCGGGCCTCGATCTCGACGGCGAACTCCTCGCGCTGGCCTGCGCGAGCCACTCCGGCGAGTCCTTCCACCTGGACGGCGTACGGCGCATACTCGCGGGCGCGGGCCTGACCGAGGACGCGTTGCAGTGCACGGCCGCGCTGCCTATCGGCGCCGCGTCGCAGCCGGCTCATCTGGCGGCCGGCCTCGGGCCGACCCGCATCACCATGAACTGCTCGGGCAAGCACGCCGCGATGCTGGCCACGTGCGTGGCCGCGGGGTGGCCCGTAGAGACGTACCTCGACCCGAACCACCCCCTCCAACTCGCCCTGCGCGCGACGCTGGAGGACCTGGCCGGGGAGAAGTCGACGTCGGTCGGCGTCGACGGCTGCGGCGCGCCGCTGTTCGCCCTCACCCTCCGCGGCCTCGCCCGCGCCTTCGCCAGGATCGCGACGGCGGCCGAGGGCAGCCACGAGGAGCGCGTGGCCTCGGCGATGAACGCCCACCCCGAATACGTAGGCGGCACCGGCCGCGACGTCACCACCCTCATGCGGGCCATCCCCGGCGCCGTAGCCAAGGACGGTGCCGAAGGCGTCTACGCCCTGGCCCTCCCCGACGGCTCCGCCATCGCCCTGAAAATCGCCGACGGCAGCCAGCGCCCCCGCCCGGTCGTCATGACGGCAGCCCTACGCCACATCGGCATCGCCGTGGACACCACCCCCCAACTCGCCGCCCTGACAACGGCCCCGGTCCTGGGCCACGGCGAACCCGTCGGCGCCGTACGCCCGTCGGCGGCACTTGCCCACCCCACACCCGCCACCTGACCGACCGACGGCCGCCGGCCCATCGAGGTCACGGGCGCGGGTACGCACGGAGAAGCACGCCGTCGCTCGCGCCCGACGAGGTCCCCTCGGGACCGGGGAGCGCACCGGACGGCGAGCGGTTCAGCACTACGCCGAGGAGGTGCTGCCGAGGGAACGCTCGGCGTTGTCGACGAGTTCCTTGTATGTGAGCACCTCAACGCGATTCACATGGGTATTGAGTGTGCGCAGCGCCTCGTTGATCACCTCCTCCGGTACCGATGGTTGCACCGAGGGGTGCCCGATCAGCACCATCGCACTGGCCCGGCGCGTTTCGATGCCGAGCTCTTCGCGGAGCCGGTGACGGTTCTCATCCAAGCCGACCAAGTAATTAACCGCCTGGCCGACGGCGTTGTGCACTTCAGAGGTAGGCACCCAAGACCCGCGGTACTCCTTCACCAGATTCCCGGCCAGGCTGGCAGCGCGCTTCAGTTCGACCACGTGCAATGCTCCGTCGCCACGGATCAACGGGATGTCCACCTCATTCCCCGGCACCAACCTGCGTTGAGCTGCTTCGCCCACGAAGCGTCCGCCGAAGATCCAATGCTGCCCCTCCAAGGCGCGCTGAAGGGCGTGTTCGGAAGCCGTGGTGTCCTCCACGACCTTGCGCAAAGCCGCCAGGTCGGACGATCGCCGTTGTAGCTCCCTCGCTCTGAGAACCATCTCCCCCTCCGTGTCGTCGGCAAGGAGGGCGACAGCTTCCGCCGAGGTGGCAATCCGGCGGGCAGCCTCCGCCGGGTCCTCAATGTCGATTCGTTCCCGCAACGCGCGCTCCAGCCACACCGCAATCTCGGCCCGCCCACGGAGAACGCGATACCGGCCTGGACGGTCCTCCGGCGCGTCAAGAAACCGTGCGTCCTCGGATAGCGATCCGAAGTGAGCGATCAGATCGTCCACGTCGGCGTCGGGGTGCTCTTGCGCATACTCACGACTCGCCTCCGCGACGAACCTGAAGCTGCTCCACAGCGCATTGCCGACACCATTCCGCAAGTTCGTATTGCGTATGCCATCCTGGAACAGGCGATACCGGTCATTAAGGTCCGGCTGGAGGATGCGCCCCTCGGCGTAGTCCAAAGAGTCTTGGACCAGACGGACGACCTGCCACTCACCGGTGTCTGCCGCACTTCGGCGAACCCCTTCCAGCATCTGGATCAGGGCCTTCCCTCCCCTGCGATGGCCCCCACTACCGCTGTTCATGTGCCTCCGCGCCGACACGAGGGCTTCCCTCACGTCCGGATCGACGGCCGCATCCAATACGTGCTTGAGTTGCAAATCTAAAGAGAAGTCAGCTCTAACGGTCATACGACGAGTCTGAACGAGGGAACGGACAGGGGAGCTCTGACCCGCCTAGTATCAGCACCTCGCGCGACCGCCACACACACGACTGGGGTTCTCGGTTTCGGGTCCAGTAACACCTGGTGCCACCCTGAAGGAATGGCAGCACAGCCAGAGATCACTCAGCGCGACCTGCGCAGCCGTTCCAAAGAGATCATGGACGCAGTCCAGGGTGGGCAGTCCTTCACCGTCACTCGCGACGGGCACCGAATCGGGGAGATGACCCCGCTCCGCCGACGTCGGCGGTTCGTCCCACGCTCGGAGTTTGCCGCCATCTCCCGCACAGCGTCGGGCGTCTCCCTGGAGGCATTCCGGTCCGACCCGGACACCACCGCCAAGCAGGAAACGGACGATCCCTACGCTCACTGAATACGCGTAAGGCCTGCTCAATGCCAACATCGTCATCCTGCGCAAGTGGATCAACCCTGAGGAGCTTCCCGCCGAGGTGGCGGACAGCGCCATCACTCTGGCAGAGCTGTCCGCCGGCCCTCACGAGGTGCGCAGGAACGAGGAACAGGACGACTACGACGAGCACGCGGAGCGGGGGCGCCGTCTCGACATCCTGCAACGTACCGAGAACGAATTCGATCCCATCCCCTTCGGCATCGAGGCCGCCCGCCCCTACGGCAGAGTCTGCGCCGCCGTCGTCAGCGCTGGCCGCAAGCCCCGGCGCAGAGTGGCCGACATCATGATCGCCGCCATCGCCATCGCCGAAACCCTGCCCCCTCTTCACCACCAGCCCCGACGACTACACAGGCCTCGACGAACTCCTCACTGTCGTGCCCGTCACCCGCCCCACAGTCCTCCACGACCGCTGATACCTGCTCGCCGCCCCAACTCAGGCGGTGTTGCCCGCCCGAGAAAGGCGGACGGCGCGCGGAGCGCTCCGGCAGAGTAGGCCGTATGACGACACCTGCTGAGCTGCTGCGCGACTTCGCCCGTACGCGGGCTTCGCTCGATGGGGAGGAGGTTACGTACTGGTGGTCCGGGGACGTGTACTCGTGGGCGCCTGATGAGCCCTATCAGCGCGTATTCGGGTTCGAGGGGCTCAACGTCTCCCGGCTGGTGCGGGATGCCGAGGCCGGGCCGGATGCCTGTCAACTGCTCACGCGTGAGGCCGCTTTCTATCTGGACCCCGGCAGCCGGGAGATTCTGGAGACCTGGCACGACCTGCCGGTGGTGCATGTCTGGAACGACCCGGCGAACCAGAAGTGGCGTCCGTTCCCGATTCCGACGACGGAGCTCGGCGGGCAGGTCTGCTTCAGTCTGGAGATTCCGCTGGCCTACCCGTCGCCGCTGCCGGTGGCCGAGTACCCGGTGCATTCGGCCGGCGACACGTACAAGGCGCTGGAGCTCTTCCAGTTCTTCGCCGACCGCGCCGACCTGGCCGGGACCGCGCCGAGCGTCCCGGCCACCATGTCGTGGTCCCGGATGTCCCCGTGGCTCCCGTGGATGGCCCGCGGCCAGGCGCCCGGCGGGCTCACCTTCCACTGCCGCGGCCGCAAGCTCGGTTCGTACGCCGAGGTCCCCGAGCGCACCCGCGCCTACATCGCCGACCACCACCCGGAGTTCGCCCACGCCCCTGAGCAGTGGAGCGAGCCGAACGAGACCAGCTGGACGTACTTCCGCAAGCTCCACCCGCCGAAGTAGCGGCCGGGCTTCCCCCGTCGCCGGCCGCCGCCTCGGGCCCCAGGTCACGGCCCGAGGCTCTTCCTTTGGCGGGTTCCCCACCGGATTCGGGGTCTGCGGATCGAGGAGCCCAACGCCGGTTCTTCCTGGATAATCGGCGTATGGCAGCACAGCCCGGTCTTTCCGATCTTCGTCGCGCCAAGTTCGCGCGACGCCTGCCCGCAGCGCTTTCCGAGCTGAGCGGCCCCGAGCACGGCACGGTGAGGTTGCCGATCCACCTGGCCTGGTCGGGGCTGACCGCCTACGACCTCGATCAGCCCCGGCTGCGGATGAGCTACTACCGCATAGTCCTGGCCGAGGGCCAGCACGCCGACCTGGTCCAGTACCTCAACCACGACCTTCTTGTCAGCCTGTGGCCCACCCTCCGCACACTGGTCAGCCGCGATGTCCGTACCGTCTGGGAGAGCTCCTTCGCCGAGCTGGCTCAGACCGCGCAGGCCGCTGCGTGAACCTCACCGACCTGCACCGACGCTTGCTCACGGACGTACTCGCCGTGGGCGGTACCTACCCGCCGGGCTGCTTTTCCGGGGCCGGGTCCGGGTCCGGAGACGGGGATGGAGACGGAACCGGGTCCGGAGACGAAGTCGAGGCCGGTTCCTCGGGGAGTAGGCCCTGTTCCCTCGCCATTTCCTTTGCCACGCGCGGGGCCGTCCACAAGGTCGGGAGCATGATGAAGCCGACGGGGACGGCGGTGACGACGATGAAGGATTGGAGGGCGGTGATGCCGCCGTCGCCTACGAGGATGAGGACGGCGGCGGCCGCGCCCATGAGGAGGGCCCAGAAGGCTCGTACGGCTCGGGTGGGTTCGCCGGACTTCGTGCCGGCGGCGGAGATGCTGTAGGACATCGAGTCCGTCGTCGTGACCACGAACGTGATGGTCAGGATGAGCAGGGCCACCGCCACGACCGCGCCCATCGGCAGCCGTTCCGCCATGGAGATCACCGCGGCGTCCATGCCCACGGACTTGAGCGGGCCCGAGATCGTGCCGGGGTGCCGCTGTTCCAGGAAGATGCCGGTGCCGCCGAAGACCGTGAACCAGAACATGGTGGCCAGCGGCGGGATGATCGCGGTGGAGACGACGAGGTCGCGCACCGTGCGGCCCTTGGAGATGCGGGCCACGAAGATCGACATCAGAGGGCCGTAGCCGAGGAACCAGCCGAAGAAGAAGACGGTCCAGGAGCCCAGCCACTGGTGGTCGCCCCGGTTGAGGGCGAGCGGCACGAAGTCGCTCACGTACTGGCCCAGCCCGCCCAGGAACGAGTCGAGTACGAAGCCGACCGAGCCGAGTACGAGGAAGACCGCCATCAGGATGACGGCGAACCAGACGTTGGCCCGGCTGAAGAACTGGATGCCCTTGTCGATGCCGCTCGCCACCGACGCGACCGCCACCACCGTCAGCAGCACGATCACGCCGAGCTGCACCGGGTACCCGCCCGAGATGCCGAACACCTTCGACAGGCCGTACGAGACCTGGAGGCCGAGGAAGCCGATCGGGCCGACCGTACCGGCCACCACCGCGATCACGCAGACGATGTCGACGGCCGCGCCCAGCCGCGAGTGCCGGACGCGTTCGCCGAGGAGCGGGTACAGCAGCGTCCGCGGGCGCAGCGGCATGCCGCGCTCCTGGCCCCGGATCATCACGATCGACGCGAGCGTCCCGAGCACGGCCCACGCCAGGAAGCCCCAGTGCGCGAAGCTCTGGGAGAGCGCCGCGTTCGCCGCCTGCTGCGTGCCGCTCTTGACGCCCTCGTAGAACGGCGGCGTCTGGACGTAATGCTGTACGGGCTCACCCGCCGCGAAGAACACGCCGCCGCCCGCCAGTAGCGTCGACATGATCATCGCGACCCACTGGAACCTGCCGTACTCCGGCCGCGCCCCCGCCCCGCCCAGGCGCACCTTCCCGTACCGGGAGAAGCCCAGCCACAGCGCCACGCCGAACGTCGCCAGCAGCAGCACCTGCCACAGCGGGCCGAACCAGCGCGCCACGAAGGTGAACACCGAGTTCACCACATCCCCCGTCGCCGTCGGCGCGATCAGCGCCGCCAGGACGAATGCCAGCAGCAGGCCGCCGCTGATCGCCAGTACGGGGATGTCCGTGGTTCGGGTGCGGTCGCGGTTCGACGGACGCGGGGCGGGTTTTTCTTCGTCCGGTGCTGCCTGCTGCTCTTCCTCCGGGGTATCCGCGCAGGCAGCAGTACGGGCATGGGGACTCGGCATGGGATTCCTTGCTGAAGGGGTCATTCCGCGCACGGGGGGCATGACGCACCACAAGGACTCACGCGCTCACAAGACGCAGACGCAGGACCGCTCGGTGCGCGGGTCAGCCTGAAAGACTCCTATCCATGGACCTATGGGTCAAATCCGGGCCCTTCGACCTCTCTCTTAGCGCGGCGCCGCCTCCGCCGCCGTCGCCTTCTCCTGCCAGTCGATCCGGTAGAAGTGCAGCGGGCGGAACATCTCCTCCGGCGCCGGGAAAACCGGCGCCGCCTTCTTGCCCGACTTCACCTCGTTGATCGCCGCGGCATTGCCGCCGATCAGCTCCACACGCGGACGGCGCAGCGACTCGTATGTGGCGAACGCCTCTCCGTAGGCCGGCACGTCGCGCAGGCAGCGGGCCAGTTCGACGGCGCTCTCCAGGGCCAGCGACGCGCCCTGCCCGGAGCTGGAGGACGGGGCGTGCACCGAGTCGCCGACCAGGACCATCCGGCCGCGGTGCCAGTGCGGTACGGACGGCATGCGCTCCATCGGGCCGACCGCCATCAGGTCGGCGGGGTCGGCGTGGCGCAGCATCCGCTCGCCCGGTACGTGGCCGGTGTAGACCTCGCGCAGCCGGTCCAGCCACTCGGCGGCGGGGGTGCGCGCCACCTCCGCCTGCGTCAGCGGGGTGTCCGTCGGCAGCCCGGCGAACCAGATCAGCCGGCCGTCCGCGGCCCGCCAGTGGCCCATGAACGTACGGCCGAACGCGAAGTGCATCATCCCCGGCTCCGGCTCGGGCTCGACGCCGCAGTCCGCCGGCGCGTAGCCGCCGAAGCTCAGGACGCCGCCGTACTCGGGGGCCGGGGCGAGCGGGTCGATCAGCGTACGGACGGTGGAGCGGATGCCGTCGGCGCCGATGAGGATGTCGGCGGTCGCGGACGTACCGTCGGCGAAGCGGGCGGCCACGCCGCCCGGCGTCTCCTCGGCGGCGACCAGGCGCTTGCCGAACTCGTAGCCGATGCCCTCCGACACCGCGTGGTCGGTCAGCGCCCGGAACAGCCTCTCGCGCGGCAGGGTCAGCGTGGGCGGCAGGTCGGGGAAGCCGCCGAAGCCGGTGAGGCGGTTGCCCGCGCCGTCGGACATCACGACGCCGGGCACCGGGTGCCCGACCGCCCGTACGGCCGCGTCGGCGCCGACCGTCTCCAGCACGGCCAGGCCGTTCGGCGCCAGGCCCAGCCAGGCCCCCACCCCGTCCGCCGCCGTGGGGTACGCCTCGTACACCGTCGCCTCGATGCCCGCCTTGCGCAGCGCCAGCGCCGCCACCGGGCCCGCTACCCCGCCGCCTATGACCAGTGCCGTACGGACGCGGTCCGGGGTGTGGTCTGTGCTGTGGGCTGCGCTGTGGTTTCCGTTGGTGCTCATGACCCCTCCTATGGGTTGCGTGAAGCACTCGATGCGGCGCTTGAAGGCCGACGCCACCGCGTCATAGTTACAGAGTTACTAGTTTCATTGCAACTAGTTCATCGCTCACTACGATGGTCCGATGACGAACGCCCCCGTGAAGAGCTCCCCCCTCGGCCTGACCGTGCTCGCCCTGCTGCACTACCGGCCGCTGCACCCCTACGGCATCCAGCAGCTGCTCAAGCAGTGGGGCAAGGAACAGGTCGTCAACGTGGGCCAGCGCGCCGGGCTGTACCGCACCATCGAGCGCTTGCAGGCGGGCGGGCTGATCGCCGTCCGGCAGACCGAGCGCGATCAGCAGTACCCCGAGCGGACCGTCTACGAGGTCACCGACGAGGGGCGGGCCGTCACCCGCGCATGGCTGGAGCAGATGCTCGCCGTGCCCAAGGCGGAGTTCCCCGTCTTTCCGGCGGCCCTGTCGAACATGCTCATGCTCGACCCCGACGAAGTGGCCCCGATCCTGGAACGCCGCGCCGCCTGCCTCGCCCAGCAGCGCGCCGGTCTCGAACACGCCCTCGCCGAGACCGCGCCCGGCCTGCCGCGCATCACGATGATCGAGACCGAGTACCTGCTCACCGTCGTCGGCGCCGAAGAGCGCTGGCTGCACGGGGTACTCGACGATCTGCGCGAAGGCCGCCTGACCTGGTCGCGGGAGATGCTCAACGCGTTCGGGGAGGCGGATTCCGGCGGGGTGGAGTGAGGGAAGGCGGATGACTCCGCTCAGCTCAGGAGCAGCGCCGCGTCCCAGCCGCTCGCCGGCCCGCTGCCCGTCGCGTAAGCGTGCAGAGCCAGCGCGACGCCGGCCGCCCCCGTCAGCAGTCCGACCCTGTTCTCGTTGCTCCCGTTGCTCCCGTCGTTCCCGTCGTTCCCGTCGTTCCCGCCGCTCCCGCCGCTCCCGTCACCGCTCTCAAAGCGATAGCCGTACGGGCACTGGGCGTCGTACCCCGCGATGAGCCGTGCCGCCAGCGCATCGCCCCGCGCCGCCAAGCGGGCGCTGCCGCTTTCGGCGGCCATGACGCGGCAGATGTGCAGCAGGCCCGCCCAGCCGTGGCAGAGGGCCTCGTCCGTCACCCGGCGGGGGCGGTCCAGGTCGGCCGCGAGCGCGTCGACGGCCGTACGGCACAGGTCGGCGCGGTCCAGGGCCTGGCCCGCGCGGAAGAGCGCGTACGCCGTGCCGGGCGTGCCGTAGCACCAGGCGGTACGGGCGGGTGGCGGCGGCTCCGTGCCGTACCGCTCCAGGGGGATCAACGCGGGCCAGCCGCCCTCCGCCGTACGGTGCGCCAGCAATTCCTCGGCCAGGGCGGACACCGCGCTACGGGCTCCGGGGACGTCGACGCCCGACCGCAGCGCCGTGGCCAGGAGCGCCAGCGGGCCGCTGATCCCGTGCGCCAGGCCGAAGTTGACGTGGCCCCGGGGGTAGTCCGGGTCCGGGTCCGGGTCGCCGGACGGGCCCGCCGGGGACCACCAACCGGGCACGGATGCGCCGCGCAGCAGGAGCGGGCGGCTCAGGCGGATCAGGTAGGACAGCCCTTCAGCCAACGCCTCTCCGTGCATCGACCGCCTGGCCAGCAGCAGCCTGGTCAGGCCGGTGACCCCGTGGACCAGGTCGTACCGGGAGCATTCCACCCCGGCCCGGCCCGCATCCAAGCGGGCGTGTTCGCCCTTCAGTACGCGCTGGAGCGCGCGGTCCAGCGCGGGGTCGAGCCGCTCGAACAGGCCCGCGTAGTCCTGCGGAGTCCGCCGGGCGGCGTGCGCGGCGAAGGCCAGCGCCGGGAGGCCGCCGCGGAAGAGGGAGGAGTTGGAGGAGCCGGGCGGCGGATGGGACGCCGCGGCGGCCAAGTACGCGTGGGCTGTCGCTCGTAACGCCGGGTCGTGGTGGGCGAGTTCGGCGAACAGCAGGGCCACGCCGGGGTGACCGGCGTCCAGGCTGAGCGGCGACCAGCCCGAGGCGGCGGACGCTGTGCGCTCGGGGTCCGCCAGGCGGCCCGCCAACTCGGCCGCCACCTCCGCGGCCCGTGCGCGCAACTCACCTCTCCATGGCGGGTCCGCTGTGGTCATCGGTCGGCTTGCCTCGCACGGTCGGCGTGCCTAGAGCGATCGGCGTGCCTCGCGCGGTCGGTGTGGGCCTGCGCCGCGCCGCGCGCCACGGCGTGCGCGAGGCGTTCGGCCTCCCGGTCCGCGCCCACCAGCCGGTTGTGGTGCATGTGCAGCAGGGAGCTCAGCACGTGGTCCGGCTCGGACCAGCAGTCGTCCCCCAGCTTCCGCAGGAGCTGCCCGTAACGAGCCGTCTCCTCGGCCCGCCGTTCCCACAGCGCGCG
>NZ_JBHVHQ010000098.1:0-15741 GCF_042800135.1 Streptomyces sp. NPDC057654
CGCCAAGGCGATCGGCGGAGGCGGCGAGAAGTACGTCGCCCGCCACCGCGAGCGCGGCAAGCTCCTCGCCCGCGAGCGGATCGAGCTCCTCCTCGACCCCGACACGCCCTTCCTCGAACTCTCCCCGCTCGCCGCCTGGGGCAGCGACTACGCCGTCGGCGCCGCCCTCGTCACCGGCATCGGCGTCATCGAGGGCGTCGAGTGCCTCATCACCGCCAACGACCCGACCGTGCGCGGCGGCGCCAGCAACCCCTGGACCCTGCGCAAGGCCCTGCGCGCCAACGAGATCGCCTACGCCAACCGGCTCCCCGTCGTCAGCCTCGTCGAGTCCGGCGGCGCCGATCTCCCCAGCCAGAAGGAGATCTTCATCCCCGGCGGGGCCCTCTTCAAGGACCTCACCCGGCTGTCCGCCGCCGGCATCCCCACCGTCGCCGTCGTCTTCGGCAACTCCACCGCCGGCGGCGCGTACGTACCCGGCATGTCCGACCACGTGATCATGGTCAAGGAGCGGGCGAAGGTCTTCCTCGGCGGTCCTCCGCTGGTCAAGATGGCCACCGGCGAGGAGAGCGACGACGAGGCGCTCGGGGGCGCCGACATGCACGCCCGTACCTCCGGGCTCGCCGACCACTTCGCCCTCGACGAACCCGATGCCGTTCGCCTTGCCAGGCGGGTTGTCGCCCGGTTCAACTGGCGTAAGGCGCAGGGCGATCCGGGGGCGTCGGTTGAGCCGCCTCGATACTCGGAGGACGAGCTCCTCGGCATCGTCCCCGGTGATCTGCGCGTTCCCTTCGATCCGCGCGAGGTGATCGCCCGGATCGTCGACGGGTCCGACTTCGACGAGTTCAAGCCGCTGTACGGGCCCAGCCTCGCCACCGGGTGGGCCGCGCTTCACGGCTATCCCGTCGGCATCCTCGCCAACGCCCAGGGCGTCCTCTTCAGCCAGGAGTCCCAGAAGGCCGCCCAGTTCATCCAGCTCGCCAACCAGCGCGACATCCCGCTGATCTTCCTGCACAACACCACCGGTTACATGGTCGGGCGCGAGTACGAGCAGGGCGGCATCATCAAGCACGGCGCGATGATGATCAACGCGGTCTCCAACTCCAAGGTGCCGCACCTGAGCGTCCTCATGGGCGCCTCCTACGGGGCCGGGCACTACGGCATGTGCGGGCGTGCCTACGATCCGCGCTTCCTCTTCGCCTGGCCCAGCGCCAAGTCGGCCGTCATGGGACCGCAGCAGCTCGCCGGGGTGCTGTCGATCGTCGCCCGCGCCTCCGCCGCCGCCAAGGGGCAGCCGTACGACGACGAAGCCGATGCCGGGCTGCGGGCCATGGTGGAGCAGCAGATCGAGTCCGAGTCGCTGCCGATGTTCCTCTCCGGGCGGCTGTACGACGACGGGGTCATCGATCCGCGCGACACGCGCACCGTGCTCGGGATGTGTCTGTCCGCCGTTCATACCGCGCCTGTGGAGGGGGCTCGGGGTGGGTTCGGCGTCTTCCGGATGTGAACGGACGTGAGGGTCGTGAGGGGGCGTGAGCGGACGTGAGGGTCGTGAGGGATTGTGAGGCGTCAGTGATCTCTGTGCTTCTTGTCGCCAACCGTGGCGAAATTGCCTGTCGTATCTTTCGTACCTGCCGTGAGATGGGGATTTCCACTGTCGCTGTGCACTCCGACGCCGATGCCGACGCTTTGCACGTACGAGCCGCCGATGCCGCCGTGCGGTTGCCGGGGGACGCGCCCGCCGATACGTACCTGCGCGGCGACCTCATCGTGAAGGCTGCGCTGGCCGCCGGGGCCGATGCCGTGCATCCCGGGTACGGGTTTCTCTCCGAGAACGCCGGGTTCGCGCGGGCGGTGGCCGATGCCGGGCTGGTGTGGGTCGGGCCGCCGCCTGCGGCGATGTCGGCCATGGCCTCCAAGACCCGGGCCAAGGACATCATGCGGTCGGCCGGGGTGCCGCTGCTTGAACCGCTCTTGCCGGGGGCGGTCACCGAGCGGGATCTGCCGGTGCTGGTCAAGGCCGCTTCGGGTGGGGGCGGGCGGGGGATGCGGGTTGTTCGTGAGCTCTCCGCTCTGGACGGTGAGTTGGTTTCCGCTCGCGCTGAGGCTGCTGGTGCGTTCGGGGACGGTGAGGTTTTTCTTGAGCCTTACGTCGAGGGCGGGCGTCACGTCGAGGTGCAGGTCCTGGCCGACGCGCACGGGGGTGTCTGGGCGCTCGGTACGCGCGACTGCTCGCTTCAGCGGCGGCACCAGAAGGTCATCGAGGAGGCCCCTGCGCCGGGGCTGGCGCCCGAGCTGCGGGAGGCGCTGCACGGGGCGGCGGTGGAGGCCGCGCGGGCGATCGGGTACGAGGGTGCGGGCACGGTGGAGTTCCTCGTCTCCGGGGACGGGCGCGCGTACTTCCTGGAGATGAACACCCGGCTCCAGGTGGAGCATCCGGTGACGGAGTGCGTGTACGGGCTGGACCTGGTGGCCTGGCAGCTGCGGGTGGCGGAGGGCTCGCCGTTGCCGGATGGGCTGCCGCCGGCTCCGGTGGGGCATGCGGTGGAGGCCCGGTTGTACGCGGAGGATCCGGGGCGGGGGTGGACGCCGCAGACCGGTGTGTTGCATCGGCTCTCCGTGGGTGGGGTCGGCGGTGTCGGCGGTGCGGGGGAGCGGAGCGTCGGGGTGCGGCGCCGGGCTCTCCGGGGCGGGGGTCCGGGACCGTATATTTACGGGCCGCTCACCCGGCATTTCGAAGGAACCCAGCACTCCGGCCCACACATACACGGCAGCGTCCCGGACCCCCGCCCCTGCGAACCCGTCACCTCCCGCTCGTACCCGGCCGACGGCCCCAGTGGGCTCCGCATCGACGCGGGCGTCGCGGACGGCGATGTCATCGGCGTCCATTACGACCCCATGCTCGCGAAGGTGATTGCTTGGGCTCCCAGCAGGGGGGAGGCCGTGCGGCTGCTGGCGGATGGGCTTGAGCGGGCCCTTGTGCATGGGCCCGTGACGAATCGTGCCTTGTTGGTTCGGTCGCTTCGGCATCCCGACTTTGTCGATGGCCGGTTGGATACCGGGTTTTACGAGCGGAATCTGGCGGGGCTTCTTCCGGAGGGCGGTTCTTCGGAATCGGTTCGGGTTTCCGCTCTTGCTGCCGCTCTTGCCGACTCCTGCGGGCGGTCCCGGTTCGGCGGGTGGCGGAACGTGCCCTCCGCCCCGCAGGTCAAGTCCTATCGGACGGAGCCCGGGGGTGAGGAGTGCGAGATTCGCTATCGGGTGGGCAGGGATGGGCTGTCCGCTGAGGGGTTTCCGGGGGTGCGGTTGGTCTCCATCGATCAGGGTGGGGTTGTTCTTGAAATGGGGGGTGTGCAGCGGGAGTTCGCTGTTTTCTTTTATGGTGAGCGGGTCTATGTGGATTCGTCTGTTGGGGCTTGTGCTTTTACCGTTCTGCCGCGTTTTCCCGACCCCGCCGCCCGCACCGAACCCGGATCTCTGCTCGCCCCCATGCCCGGCACCGTCATCCGCCTCGCCGACGGGCTCGCCGTCGGCGACCGGGTGGCCGCCGGTCAGCCGTTGCTGTGGCTTGAGGCCATGAAGATGGAGCATCGGGTGGTCGCCCCGGCGGACGGGGTTCTCGCCGCCCTTCACGTCGCGCCGGGCCGACAGGTCGAGCTGGGCGCGTTGCTCGCCGTCGTCGCCGAGCCTTCCGCAAAAGCCGAAACCTGAGGTCGCGCCTCAGGAACCGATTCGTTCTCGTCAGGAGTCTTTCGTGATCGAAACCTCGGAACAACGTGACCTCCGCGCGGCCGTCGCCGCGCTCGGCAAGCGCTACGGCCGTGACTATTTCGTCGGGGTCGTGCGCAGCGGCAAGCACAGTGACGAGCTGTGGGCCGAGGCCGGGAAGCTCGGCTATCTTGGCGTGAATCTTCCGGAGGCTTATGGGGGAGGGGGCGGGGGAATTGCTGAGCTGGCGATTGTGCTGGAGGAATTGGGCGCTGCTGGGTGCCCATTGCTCATGATGATCGTCTCGCCTGCTATTTGCGCCACCGTCATCGCCCGTTTCGGCACCGAGGAGCAGAAGCGGCACTGGCTGCCGGGGCTCGCCGACGGTTCCAGGAAGATGGCGTTCGGCATCACCGAGCCCGACGCCGGGTCCAACTCGCACCGGATCACCACCACCGCCCGGCGGGACGGCGACGGCTGGGTGCTGAACGGGCGCAAGGTCTTCGTCTCCGGTGTCGACATCGCGGAGGCCACTCTGATCGTGGGGCGGACGGAGGACGCCCGTACGGGGAAACTCAAGCCCTGTCTGTTCATCGTTCCGCGCGATGCGGTGGGGTTTGGCCGGAACCAGATTGATATGGAGCTCGCTGCGCCGGAAAAGCAGTTCGAGTTGGTTCTCGATGATGTGCGACTGCCTGCCGACGCGCTTGTCGGCGACGAGGACGCCGGGCTGCTTCAGTTGTTCGCGGGGCTCAACCCCGAGCGCATCATGACTGCCGCCTTCGCGCTCGGCATGGGGCGGTACGCGCTGGACAGGGCCGTCGACTACGCCCGTACGCGTACGGTCTGGAAGGAGCCGATCGGGGCCCATCAGGCCATCGCCCACCCCCTCGCGCAGGCCCACATCGAGATCGAGTTGGCCCGGCTGATGATGCAGAAGGGCGCCGCGCTCTACGACATGGGCGACGACGCCGGCGCGGGCGAGGCCGCGAACATGGCGAAGTACGCGGCCGGGGAAGCCGCCGTCAAAGCCGTCGACCAGGCCGTCCACACTCTTGGCGGCAACGGCCTGACCAGGGAATACGGGCTCGCCTCCCTGATCACGGCGGCTCGGGTCGCCCGGATCGCGCCGGTCAGCCGGGAGATGATCCTCAACTATGTCTCCCATCAGTCGCTGGGGCTGCCCAAGTCCTACTGAGTCGCCCGCCGGGCCTGAGATGTGCCACGTCGTACTGAATCCAGCGCCAGGAGATCCGCCATGGAGTTCCGCAGCGAGTACGCCGACGTTCCTCTCGTCGATCTGCCCATTCATGAGGCTGTCTTAGGGCGCGCCGCCGAGTTCGGCGATCGGGCCGCTCTGATCGACGGACTCGACGGGCGCACCATCAGTTACTTCGAACTCGCCTTTGCTGTGGGGAGGTTGGCTGCCGAATTTGCCGAGGGAGGGGTGCGTAAGGGTGATGTGCTTGCTCT
Source organism: Streptomyces sp. NPDC057654 (assembly GCF_042800135.1). Taxonomy (NCBI): domain Bacteria; kingdom Bacillati; phylum Actinomycetota; class Actinomycetes; order Kitasatosporales; family Streptomycetaceae; genus Streptomyces; species Streptomyces sp. NPDC057654. The sequence continues at coordinate 5,179 of NZ_JBHVHQ010000098.1, forward strand.
GATCAGTCCCAACACCATCGCCTTTCCCGTCGTCTTCTACGCCGCCACGCGCGCTGGGGCGACCGTCACCACTGTTCATCCGCTCTCCACGGCCGATGAGTTGGCCAAGCAGCTCGGGGACTGCGGCGCGCGGTGGGTCGTCACCGTCTCGCCGCTGCTCGACCAGGTGCGCAAGGCCGCTGAGGCGGTGGGCTGTATCAGGGAGATCGTCGTCTGCGATCGGGCCGAGGGGTGTCGCTCGGTTCAGGACATGATGGGTTTCGATGGGCCGGCGCCGGATGTCTCCATTGATCCCGCTCGGGACCTGGCCGCCCTTCCGTATTCCTCGGGCACGACTGGTGTTCCTAAGGGCGTCATGCTCACGCACCGTTCCATCGCCACCAATCTTGCGCAATTGGATGAGCTGGTCCCGTCCCGGCCCGGTCAAGTCGTGCTGGCAGTACTGCCGTTCTTCCATATTTATGGTCTGACGGCTCTCATGAATGCCCCGCTGCGGCGGGGCGCCACGGTCGTCGTGCTGCCGCGCTTCGACGTCGGGCAGTTTCTGTCGGCCATCGAGAAGTACCGGGTCAATGGGGTGTACGTGGCACCGCCCATCGTGCTCGCGCTGGCCAAGCATCCGGCGGCCACCGGGTACGACCTGTCGTCGCTGGAGTTCGTCGTCAGCGCGGCGGCGCCGCTGGACGCCGGGCTCGCGGCGGCGTGCGCGCGGCGGCTCGGGCTGCCGCCGATCATGCAGGGCTACGGGATGACGGAGCTGTCCCCGTGTGCCACCATCTGGCCGCTGTCCGCCGTGTACGACGCGCCGCCCGGCTCCGTGGGACGGCTGGTGGCCGGTACCGAGCTGCGGATCGTCTCCCTGGACGGGGACGGCAGGGACCTCGGCGCGGGGGAGGAGGGGGAGATCGTGCTGCGCGGGCCGCAGGTGATGAAGGGGTACTTGGGGCGGCCCGAGGAGACGGCTGCGATGATCGACTCGGCCGGCTGGCTCCGTACGGGGGACGTCGGGAGCGTGGATGACCAGGGGTGGCTGTATGTCGTGGACCGGGTGAAGGAACTGATCAAGTACAAGGGCTACCAGGTCGCCCCCGCCGAACTCGAAGCCGTGCTGCTGGCGCACGAGGCGATAGCCGACGCGGCGGTCATCGGGGTGGTGGATGGGGATGGCCAGGAGATTCCGAAGGCGTACGTGGTGCGGCGGGCGGGCTCGGGGGCCGGGGTACTGAGCGGGGCGCTGAGCGAGGGCGACGTGATGGAGTACGTGGCCGGGCGCGTCGCCCCGTACAAGAAGGTCCGACGCGTGGAGTTCGTCGAGAGCGTGCCGCGAGCCGCATCCGGCAAACTGCTGCGGCGCGAACTCCGGCAGAGGGAACGGGAGATGGAGGGACGGGCGGGATGACGGAGCAGACTGATGGACGGGCGGGTGAGCATGCCGGTGAACCGTTGGTGCGGCGCTCGTACGCCGACGGGATCACCGCCCTGACGCTCGACTCGCCGCACAACCGCAACGCGCTCTCGCGGCGGCTGGTACGGGAGTTGTACGAGGGGCTGGCGTCGGCTGCGGAGGATGGCGCCACGCGCGCCGTCGTCCTCACGCACACCGGTACTACTTTTTGCGCGGGCGCCGATCTGAGCGAGGCCGCCTCGGATCGGAGCGGGGTCGGCTCGGAGCCGTCCGCCGCCGGGCCGGAGGGCTTGGCCCGGCTGCTGCGTACGGTCGTGGAACTGCCCAAACCCGTCATCGCCCGCGTCACCGGCCACGTACGGGCCGGGGGACTCGGACTCCTCGGCGCCTGCGACATCGCGGTGGCGGGACCGGGTTCGAGCTTCGCGTTCACCGAGGCGAGGCTCGGGCTCGCGCCCGCCGTGATCTCGATGCCGCTGCTGCCGCGCCTCGACGCGCGCGCCGCGGCCCGGTACTACCTGACCGGCGAGCGGTTCGACGCGGCAGAGGCGGCCCGGATCGGCCTGGTGACGATCGCGGTAAACGGTTCGGACGGTTTGGACGGCTCGGGCGGCTCGGGTAGTTCGGACGGTTCGGTCGACGATGCCTTGGAACCCGTGCTGGACGGGCTGCGCCGGGGCTCGCCGCAGGGGCTTGCCGCGGCGAAACGGCTGGTCACGGCGGAGGTGCTACGGGTCTTCGACCGTGACACGGAGGCGCTGGCGAAGGAGTCGGCGCGGCTGTTCGGATCGCCGGAGGCCCGCGAGGGCATGACGGCCTTTCTGGAGAGGCGGGACCCGGCATGGGCATCGTGACCGTACCCAAACAGGACCGCAGCCGCGTCACCCGGCAGCGGCTGCTGGAGGCCGCGATCTCCTGTCTGGCCGAGTACGGCTGGGCCGGCTCGACGGTGTCGGTCGTGGCGGAACGGGCTGGTGTGTCGCGCGGGGCGGCGCAGCACCACTTCCCCACGCGGGAGGACCTGTTCACGGCGGCCGTCGAGTACGTGGCCGAGGTCCGCTCCCAGGCCATGCGCACCCTCGCGATGCGCGCCCAGCACGGCTCCCGGCCCAGCCCGGTACGGACCCGGGCCGTGGTCCGCGCCCTGGTCGACCTCTACACCGGCCCCCTCTTCCGAGCCGCCCTCCAACTGTGGGTCGCCGCCTCCAACGAGGCCGAACTCTGCCCGCGCGTCGTGGACTTGGAGGCCCGCGTCGGCCGCGAGACCCACCGCATCGCCGTGGAGCTTCTGGGTGCCGACGAGCGCGTACCGGGCATCCGCGAAACCGTGCAGGGCCTGTTGGACATGGCCCGGGGCCTGGGGCTCGCGAACCTCCTGACGGATGACACCGCGCGGCGCGACCGGGTGGTGGAGCAGTGGGCGCACATCGTGGATTGCGTGCTCAAGAGCCGGCGGTGACGGGCGGGCGCGTGCTGTAGCGCGCGCGGAGAAGCGGCGGCCGAAGGCCCCCCGGCCTTGAAGGAATGGCTGGGGGCCTTCGGCTTGGTGTTTCCGCATGCGTCATGCGTGTGTCGCGCGATGGAAATCAGCCATATGCCAGATGCATGATTGATGTGGGCATGACTGGCGGATAAGGTCAGTTTTCCATGAGATCGCAGTTATTGGCCCTGAGAATGTTCGTCGTCACGGCGATGGTGTTGGTGGCGGCGGCTTTTGGGCTTGCCCCCGCCGCATCCGCCGCGCCGCACCCGGATGTCAAGCTCGCCCACCGCCCGATCGTCTTCGTGCACGGCTGGCACTCCGGCCCCGGCACGTGGAATCACATGGTCGACAAGACCAGGGAGTACGGCTACACCTCGGATGAGCTGTACAGGTTCGACTACAGTTCCTTCTCCCAGGTGGGGAACGGCTCCACGCCGATCAGAGCCCTCGCCGACAAGCTCGGCGCCTTCATCGAAAAAGAAGACCTGCTGAACAAGTCGCCCGACGGGCAGATCGACATCGTCGCCCACTCGATGGGCGGGCTGGTCTCCCGCGCCTACCTGAAGCAGAACGAGGGCAGCAAGACCACGGCGCATCTGGTCACCCTCGCGACCCCCAACCACGGCACCATACTCTCGTACTTCTGCATTCCCGGAATTCCTCAATGCGACGAGCAGGCAAGGGAGATGGACGCCGGCTCGGGATTCCTCACGTGGCTGAACGGCGGCACGGAAACTCCGGGGAGCACCCATTACGCGACGTTCCGGTCGAACGTCGGCGACGAACCGATGGTGCCGCCCACCACCTACTGGTGTGACACGACGGTCGTCGGCGTGGACGAGGACGGCGAGAAGTCGCTCAAGCACTCCGGCCGTACCAGCATCCTCAAGGGCGCGGCCAACTTCGTCTCTCCCTGCGTCGGGCACGATCAGATCGCCAATGACGACTGGACCATCGACAAGGCGCTCCACCTGATCGCGGATTCCGATGGTGCCCATACGCCAAAGGCCGCGCAGGTTCGCTGCGGGGAACTGGGCGAGCACTGGGGCAAGGGCTCATGGCCCAGGCCGGGCGGGTGGGTCAGCGCCCATGCCCAGTCCTGCGTGGTCGCGACCGGAGCCCCGCACGCGGCTACCAAGTCCGTTCACACCGAACTTCAGATCCGTGGTTGTGGCTACTGGTTCGGGTATGCCTCGATTTGGTGGTACACGGGCGCAGGAAATATCAACTGTGATGTCCACGCCGACGGCATCCTCTGGCGCGACGGCTACTGGGGCGCGCACGACAAGCCGTCCAGCAGCGTCTATGAACGTTGGATGCAGGTGCGCACAAAAGATGTCCCGGCCGCCAAGGGCGCACAGGTGGAAGGCTCGTGGAAGTTCGACGTCCACGCCTATCACGACAGTGAGTGGGACGTGAAGGCGGCCAAGGCCGACAGCGGATCCCTCATCATCAAGTAGCTTGCTCTGCCCAATCGGCCGGTCGCGCTCAATTTCCGCGCTGCCGGCCCGCACCACGCACTATGAACGCCATTTCTCGGAAGGAGCCACACCCGTGGCCACCGCAATACCCCGCCGTACGAAACTGACGGCGCTCGCCCTCACCCTGCTCGCCGGTGCGATCGGTGCGAGCACCGCCCCGCAGGCCGGTGCGGCCCCGAAGGCACAGCAGCGACCCACCTGGGCCATCGCGCACCGAGTACTCACCACCGGTGGGGTCACCAAAGCCCTTGAGCACGGCGCGAATGCCGTCGAGATCGACGCGACCGCGTGGAAACAGGGCTGGTGGGCGGATCACGATGGGACGGCCACCAGTTACGGTGACACGATCTCGGACATGTTCGACCAACTCGCCAAGGAACGCGACGCGGGGAAGAACATCGGGTTCGTCTGGCTGGACATCAAGAACCCGAACTACTGCAAGAGCAGCGACACGAAATGGCGGCACTGCTCCGTGGCCGCTCTGCGGGACCTCGCGCGCAACAAGCTGGAGAGCCACGGCATTCGGGTCCTGTACGGCTTCTACGGGAATGGGGACCCGGGCGAGACCGGCTGGCGTGACGTCAGCAGCGGGCTCACCGCCAAGGAGGCGGTGGGTTACAGCGGTGACTACTCCTTCGTCTCCAAGGCATTCGAGCAGCACGGCGCCGACATTCCCCGGAATCAGCGCGTCATGGACAAGGGCACCTTCATGCTCGGCCGGACGTTCCCCACCGCCCCCTTCCCCGATATCCAGAAGCAGTTGCGGATGGGGTCGCAGGCCAGGGATCGGGGCGAGTTCGCTCGTACGCTCAGCTGGACCGTCCGCAGTGGCGACGGCGAGTACGTCAACGGCCTGCTGGACCACTCCGCGCCGGGCTCGGACGCCGACGGTCTGATCTATGGCCACATGGCCTCCTGCTACCCCGACGGGGTCGGCGGGCGGAGCGGCTGCGGCAGCGACTACGGCGACGTCAAGCAGTCCATCGCGCACATCAAGGACTACGTCGCGAAGCACTCGGACACCCGGCGTATGGCGACGACCGAGGACATCGTCTTCGGCAGCTGACGCGCCGACGGACCCTATGCGGTGGAGGGAGGGCAGCGGCGGTCACCCCGTCGCGGCCCGCCCTCCGCCCGCCCTCCGTCGCTCTGTAGTAAGGGTCACCTTTCTTCGATGTTCAGATGTCTGACATTTGTCTGTACGCTGCTGCCATGAATCGCATCAGCACGCCGCGGCGGGCCGCCAGCCTCTCCGCCCAGCTCGTGGACAGCCTCCGCTCGCACATCGAGTCGGGCGGCTGGCCGGTCGGCACCCGCATCCCGCCGGAACAGGTCCTCATCGAGGAACTGGGGGTCGGCCGCAGCACGCTGCGCGAGGCGCTCGGCGCACTCGTGCACCTGGGGCTGCTGGAGGCTCGTAAGGGCGACGGCACGTACGTACGCGCGTCGAGCGAGTTGCAGTCCGTCATGGTGCGGCGGGCGAGCTCCGCGCAGCGGGACAACGTGCTGGAGCTGCGGACCGTCCTTGAGGAGTACGCGTCCGGGGCCGCCGCGCTGCGCCGCAGCGAGGTCCAGCTCGACCAGCTGAAGGAACTGCTGGCCGACGCCGACGCGGCCTGTGCCGGTGAGGACATGGCGGCGGCCGGGAACGTCGACGCGCTGTTCCACCGGGCCGTCGTCCGGGCGAGCGGGAACGACCTGCTGATCGAGGTGTACGACTACCTGGGCACCGCTCTCACCTCCGCCCTGGGCGGCCTGCCCTGGGAATCCACCGGGGCCGAGGAGCACGCCCGGCTGCACCGGCGGCTCGTCGACGCGATCGAGGCCCGCGACGAGCACGAGGCCCGCGCCGCGGCGACCGCGATCGTCCGCCTCACCCACGACCAAGAGGCTGAGGTCGAGGCCGAGGCCCCGAGCGGGACGGAGGGAGAGTGAACGTGAGTACGCAGCCGACCTCCATATCCCAGCAGCGGAGCGCGGGCTCCGAGGCGCCCGCCGCCGACCACACCCGTAAGGCCGTGTCGATCGGGCTCGTCGTCGCGATCTGCCTGGTGGCGGCGAACCTGCGCGTCAGCCTCACCGGCGTCGGCACGCTGCTGCCGGCGATCGAGCACGGCAGCGGCCTGACGTCGAGCTGGGGCGGGCTGCTGAGCACCCTCCCGCTGCTGACGTTCGCCGCGACGTCGCCCCTGGTGGCGCGGGCCTCGCACCGGTTCGGCACCGCGCGGCTGCTGGTGGCGGCCCTCGCCGTACTGGCCGCGGGCACCGTGATCCGGTCGCTTCCGTCGGTGTTCTGCCTGTTCGCCGGGACCGTGATCCTCTCGGCGGCCATCGCTTTCGGCAACGTACTGCTGCCCGCCCTGATCCGTCGGAGCGTGCCCGCGCACCGCATCCGGGGCATCAGCGCCCTGTACGTCACCGTCATGGGCGTCACGGCCGCCGTCTCCTCCGGGATCTCCGCGCCGCTCGCCAACGCCCTGCCGGGTTCCTGGCACACCGCACTCGGCTGGGGCATCGCCTTCACCGTCGCGGCGTTCCTCGCCTGGCTGCCCCGGATGCGCGGCGACAAGCCCCAGGCGTCCACCGGCGGGACCACCCACGTCCCGGCTCCCTGGCGGTCGCGGCTGGCGTGGCAGGTCAGCCTGTACATGGGCCTCCAGTCGCTGGCCTTCTACACCGCCGTCGCGTGGCTGCCCAGCATCCTGATCAGCCACGGCACGAGCAGCACCACGGCCGGCTGGACGCTCTTCTACTACCAGGTGATCTCCCTCGCGGCCGGCAGCCTCCTGCCCCTGCTCACCAAGGGCCGCCATGACCAGCGGTGGACCGCGGCCGGGGCCTCGGTCCTCGTGGCCGCCGGTTTCGCCGTGCTGGTGGCCGCACCCGGGCTCGCCGTGGTCGCTTGCACCCTGCTCGGGCTCGGCGCCGGCCCGTGCCTCGTCCTCGCGCTGAGCTTCCAGAGCGAACGCGCGGGCAGCGCCGGCGAAGCCGCCGCCCTGGCGGGCATGGCGCAGTCCATCGGCTACCTCGTGGCGGCGGCCGGCCCCCTCCTGCTCGGCATCCTGCACGACGCCACGAGCGCATGGACCGTACCGCTCGTGCTGCTGGTCGTCCTCGGCATCGTCATGGCGATCGCCGGACACGGCGCGGGACAGGACCGACACGTGGGGCATTCCGCCCGCCAGTAGCTGTCAGCAGGCCGAGGGCCCAAGGCCGAGGGCTCAAGGCCCAAAGCCCCGGAGGAGAGCACCCATGCCCGGCTCGCAGCCCTCGACCGACGAGAGCACCGCACGCGCCGATCGGCTCAGCGCCCATCTGTACGCGACAGACGCGCAGTTCCGCGCCGCCGCACCCCTGGAATCCGTCAGCGAGGCCATGCGGCGGCCGGGGCTGCCGCTCGCCGAACTCGTCGCCACGGTGATGGAGGGGTACGCGGACCGGCCCGCCCTGGGCGAGCGCGCCACGGAGCCGGTCACCGACCCGGACACGGGCCGCACCACGTACCGTCTGCTGCCGCGGCGGCCTCCGAATGGCAGCACCACCCCGGCCACAACCCCGGCCACAACCCCGGCCACAACCCCGGCCACAACCCCGGCCACAACCTGGACCCGGGCGACTTCGTCGCGGTGCTGGGCGCCGCGAGCGCCGAGTACGCCGTGGTGGATCTGGCGTGCGTCCGCGCGGGCGCGGTGGGCGTACCGCTCCAGGCCGGGGCCCCGGCGGCGCGGCTGGCGCCCATCGTCGCGCAGACCGCGCCGCGGCTCCTCGCGGTGGACATGGCACACCTGGACGCAGCGCTCCGGCTCGCGGCGGACGCCCCGTCGCTGGGCAGGATCGTCGTCCTCGGCCACCACCCCGAGGCCACCGTCCACCAGGTGATGCTGGACGCCGCGCGCGACCGCCTCGCCGCGCAGGGCCGGGGCGTCGCCCTGTCCACGCTGGCCTCGGTCGTCGAACGGGGGCGCACTCGGGGGCTCGACGGCCGACATGCTCAGCGCGCTGATCTACACCTCGGGGGGCCTGCTACCCGTCCTTCCTATGGCCCGGCCACCATCTCGGCGATGCCGACGCAATGACGCGTCGCGCGCCGGGGCGCCGGGGCGTCGAGGGTCAGCCGTTCGCTGCGGGTACGCCGGTAGCGCCGGTGCCCGGTGGCATCGGCGTGCTGCCGCAACCACGCCGAGATCGCGTCCGCGGTGCCGTGCTCCCCGGACTGCGCGCCGCACGTGGCGTCGTCGCCGACGTGCGCAAGGCAGACGACGCTGTACGCGGGCCGAGCCACGAGAACTTCGTTGCGGCCACCCTTGTCGCCGAGCCGGATGGCGGTATCCGGCTTGCCCTGCCCAGCGCGGTGCTCCGCGCACTGACACGGCGGAAAAGCGATACCGCCGCCGCGCGGCGGCCCCGCCCGCCTGCCCTCCTTGCGCAGGAGCAGCACCCCGTCCGTGCCCTGCTCGCCCATCATCCGCGCCAGTTCCGCCCGAGCCACACTCTTCATCCGCCCAACCGCCTCAGTCCGTGCCGCACCCTGTCCGCCAACTCCTTCGTGGGCTCCGCGTAGGTGCGGGGCACCCAGTCCGGTGCCAAGCGCCAGAAGCCGCCGGCCTGGATCAGCTTGTACAGCGCTGCAAGGTCGTCCCCCGGGGGCGAGGGCTCGGGGGCTGGCGAGACCATGGTGCGGCGGCTCGGAGGGAGGTCCGTCACGGACATCACCGCTCCTCTCTGTAGTCGTTCAACTACCGGATTTGCTCAGCGTGCTCTACATTCGGAGGGTCATCAACTTGCGGTATCTGATTGGAGAGTTGGTCGATACCTGTTGAATCGAAAAGAGCTGGACCCTGAAGAATCAGCGCGAGCGGCCTACGGCGCGCGTCTGCGCAGACTGCGTGAGGAACGCGGTTGGACCCAGGACGAGCTGGCCGTGAAGATGGGGTGCTCCGGGTCGCACATCTCGGCCGTGGAAACTGGTCGTCGTTCGCCAACTCGACGCCTTTCGGCAAGCGCTGACAGGGCGCTCGGCACGGGTGATCTTTTCGAACGCCAGGGCCGTGCCGTCTGGAGCCCCGCGATACTTGAGGGCTTCACCGAGTTCGTTGCCCAGGAGGTGAAAGCGGCGGAGATCCGGATTTTTGAGCTGGGCATCATCACGGGGTTGCTCCAGACACCGGAATACGCCGCAGCCATCACCACGGGTGCCGTGCGGCGCGGCGCGATCACTGAGCAACAGGCCGAAGAGCGGCTGTCGCTACTCGCAAGGCGACAGGCGTCCCTGGAGCGGACGCCTCCACCTCTGGTGCATGTGATTCTCGATGAGAGCTGCATTCGGCGACCGGTCGGCGGCACCGAGGTCATGCGGGCGCAACTGGAGCGCATTGTCGCGTTCGCCGAACTGCCCTCAACGGTCGTTCAAGTGGCCCCATATGATCTCGGTGAACGACGTGCGTTTGACCTACCGGTGACGCTTCTGACCCTTGCCGATAGGTCCCATATCTCCTACGGCGAGTCGGCTCACCAAGGGCAGTTGGAGCGTGATGCAAGGTTCATGCAACCCCTGTTCACGGCCTACCATCAGCTACAGGCCGAAGCGCTGTCCCAGGCGGCGACCGTGACCATGATTAACCAGCTACGAAAGGGCAGCTTGTGACGACCAATTCCCCGCGTTGGGTCAAGTCCTCGTACAGCAGCAACGGCGGTCAGTGCGTCGAGTGGGCACCGACCGCTGCGGCGGCGTATGGCGTCGTACCCGTTCGTGACAGCAAGTATCCGTCCGGCCCGGCGTTGGAGATCGGCACCGCGGCATGGAGCGATTTCGTCGCGTTCGTCAGGACCACGGATATCTGAGATCGGCAGCACGATGAGCCCCCGCTGAACGGCAGGGGCTCATTGCGACTTTCGCGCCCTACCATCGGCTGTAGGCCGTGGCGCTGTCCGAATCGATGATTCGGGGCCATGGTTGGCCAGCTACGAAAGGGGCACTTGTGACGACCAAATCCCCCCGTTGGGCCAAGTCGACCTACAGCGGCCCCGAGGGCGGTAACTGTGTCGAGTGGGCCCCAATCGAAGCGACAGCGCGCGGCGTGGTCGCCGTTCGTGACAGCAAGAATTCGAGCGGCCCGGCGTTGAAGATCAGTACCACGGCTTGGACCGAGTTCGTCGCGTTCGTCAGGGCCACGGGCAAGTAAGCGGGCGGGGGC
>NZ_JBHVHQ010000099.1:0-15723 GCF_042800135.1 Streptomyces sp. NPDC057654
ACCTCATCGTGGTCACCGGACCCGGCGGGATCGGCAAGACCGCGCTGGCCAACCGGTTCCTGCACGGCCTGCGCGAGCGGTACCCGGACGGGCAGCTCTACGCCGACCTGCGCGGGCACCCGCTGACCGAACCCGTCCGGCCCGTCGCTCTGCTGGCCCGGTTCCTGCGCGCCTACGGCCACAGCACGCTCCCCGACGCCGAGGAGGAGCTGGCCGCGCTCTGGCGCACGGTCAGCTCGGGCCGCAGCACCGCCCTGCTGCTCGACAACGCCGCCTCCGGCGACCAGGTCCTCCCCCTGATCCCCGGAACCGGAACGCACCTCGTCACCGTCACCAGCCGTCGGCCCCTGACCTCCCTGACCGGCACCGGAGCCTTCCACCCCCTCGGTCCGCTGCCGCCCGACGCCGCCGCCGAACTGATGGCCCACTGGATCACACCGGACCGGCTGGCCGCCGAACCCGCCGCCACCGCCGACCTCGTCACCTCCAGCAGGGGACTGCCGCTGCTGCTGCGCGTGACCGCCGCGCAGCTGGCCGCCCGCCCCGCACAGACCCTGACCGCCGCGGCCGCAGAGATCCGCCCACTCCCCCGCCCCCGGCCCGAAAACCCACCCACTGACCAAGGAGCGGCCGTGACAGCCCACCTCGACACCGCCTACCACACCCTGCGCCCCGTGACCCAGACCGTGTACCGCCTGCTCGGGGCCTCCCCCCTGATCCGCATCGACACCGAGGCCACCGCGGCGCTCTGCCAACTGCCCGCCCACGAGGCCCTCCAGGAACTCACCGCCCTCACCGAGGCCAACCTCCTCGAATCCAGGAACACCGCCGGCCGCCGCGTTTTCGCCTTCCACGACGACATCCGGGCCCACGCCCGGCAGCAGGCACACGACACACTCAGCGCCGCGCAGCGGAGGCAGGCCCTGCGCCGCCTGCTGGACTGGTACGTCTACGTGGCGACCGCGGCCGAAAAGCTGGTCACCCCCTCCCACCACGGCCGGCTCCCGCGCACCTACATCAGCCTGCCGGACCTGCCCGTGCCCTTCGAAACGAAGGGCGACGCCCTGTGCTGGTACACCACCCAGCAGGACAACCTGCTGGCCCTGGTGCCCTGCGCCGACCGCGAAGGCCTGGACACCTCCTGCTGGCAGGCGGTGTCGGCGATGTGGGGCCTGTTCCTGCACCACAAACTCCACCAGGAGTCGATCCAAGCGCACACCCTCGCCATCCGCGCCGCACAGCGCAGCGCGCAGGTCCCGGCCGGGCAGCGCGAAGAGGGGATCACCCCGGAAAAGTGCCGGCAGGCCGAACGCGAAATGCGGACCTCCGGCGCCGTCGCCCTGCGCGGCACCGGTCACTACGCCATCGCCTGGGAGTGGTACGACCTGGCGCTAGTAAGCGCCCTGCAGGACAACGACCCCCACCACGAAGCCCAAGCCCTCAACGGCATGGGCGAATGCCACCTCGATCAGGGCCAGCCCGGCCTCGCCAAGGGGTACTTCGCCGAAGCCCGGAGCCTGCGCGAAGACAACGAGGACCCCCGCGGCGCCGCGCTGTCCCAGCTGGAGCAGGGCAAGGCCGAACTCGCCGACCACAACCCCCACAGCGCCGTCGACCTGTTGTCCGCCGCCCACCACAAGCTTGCCTCCCGCGACGCGTACAACGCGAACCGGGCCCTGGCCTACCTCGGCTACGCCCGCGGGCTGGCGGGCGACTACGACACCGGGTGCACGGACCTGCGTGAGGCCCTTGGCGTGTTCACCCGGCTGGAAACCCACTCCGTGCACTGGATCGCACGCTCGCACGAACTCCTGGGCGAACTCGCCGAGCATCACGGCCACCTCAAAGCCGCCTGGGCGGCCTACACGCCCGCTCAAGCCTTCTACGCCCAGGTCAGCCCGCAGGACGCCGAGCGTGTGCAAGACCGACTGGACCGCCTGAGCCTCCTCAGCCCGCCGCCGGGAAGCACGGCGCCGTGATCCTGCTCCTACGGCAAGGCTGCACCCATGCAGGCCCGGCACCCTCCGTGCAACGCGGGCATCGTCCCAACCTCTCCATGTCCGTTCCCGTCCGTCCCTGGGGATCCGATGCATGCTCTCGCCGCCGCCCTCCTGCCCTCCCTGGCCATCTGGTTGTTCACCGCGGGCCCGACCGGCTCCACCGCCAGCCCCCCGGAACCGGTCACAGCCATCCGGTGCGCCCCAATACCCAGCACTCCCACGGCAACCATCCCGGCCGTCTGCCGGTGGGGCCGCCCGCAGGACACATGCCGGACCGACTGTTCCTTGCTGCTGTGCCGAGCAGCAGTGGTGCCGAAGGACGACGTCCGCATCCCCTATCCCGCTACCGGGCGTTGCACACCATCGTTGCTGGCCGTGTGAGCCCGTCCACCGCCGCGGCCCGGCGTACGTCTCGTCCGGTTGCCACCGGACGGTGCACTGGCCCGCAGTCACTCGGTGCTCCGAGCGGTCTGCCGGTCTGCAGCCCCTCCCGCCGAGTTGGCTGTTCGCCGCAGCCGGCGGCGTCCCACACGTCCCAGCGGTGTGAGTCCCGTCCGCCTGTTTCATGCCCACCCACATCTTGGTTCGGAGGCCGTTGGTGAACACCATCGAGATCCGGCAGGAGACCGGAGCCGAGCACGACCGGCTCGGCGACCGGCTGCGCGCGGTCGCGGCGGACGTTGCCCCGCTCGTCGAGGAGGTCACCGGTCTGTCGCTGCCGACCGGGGCCTTGCTCCGGATGCTGCCTCCGGACGTCTGGATGTCAGAGCTGGCCCGGCTCCGCCAGTCTTCCCTGATCCGTTCTGTCGTGCGGGAGGGGAGCTCGGACATGGACGAGTTCCAGCGAGTGCGCTCCGCGTTCGTCGCCCATCAGGAAGAGCATCCCCACGAGTGGGTCCTTCGCGGCTCCCATACCGTCTACCCCTCCACTTCAGCCGCCTGCCCGGAGATCCATCTCGCTCCCGATGCCGTGCAGCACGCCCAGTTCGACGAGGAGCAGCTCTACCGTCTGATGGCGCTGAGCATCACGGAGCTCGCGCAGATCCACACTGCCGGTATCTACCTACTCGACCGGCTCCATGTCCCCCCCCAGTTATGCCGAGGGCACAGCCCTCGGCAGGTTCATGGCCGGCCACGCCGTATGGGCCAGCGGCCGTATCACCAGCCGGTTGCTGGGGCGCACGGTGGGGTGGAGCACTGCCGCCGGCAGCGACTTCTACCGCCGGCAGATCCAGCAGTCTCCGACGCCGCTGCCCGAAAAGCAGGCGCAGTGTGATGCTGATGCGGCCTTCGTCGGACACATCATCGAGGACATCGGCCTGGCTGCGTTCAACACCGTCTGGGAAAGCCCGAGCCTGATTCCTACGGCGGAAGACTTCCACACTCCCGACGCCCACGCGCGCTATCTGCGAAGAACTCCGCACATCAAACTGACGGCCACCCGTGCCCGGCCGGTGGCCTGCCCGTACGCCGGCCCGGAGCCCGCGCGGTGAACACCGGCCCAGCCGGACGCAGCAGCGCGCCGGCCAGACCCGGCAGCACCCGCCCCACACAGCTCACCACTGGAGAAGAACCGACCGTGCAGCTCGATATCCGGCAAGAGGCCGGCCCTGACCACGACGTGCTCGGCGAGCGCCTGCGAGGAATAGCGGAACTGACCGCCCCGCTCGTCGAAGCGGTCACCGAACTCCCGCTCCCCGAGCGCACCACTGTCCGGCTGGTCAGCACCGCAACGTGGCGGAGGAACTACCACCAGTACCAACTCGGGCTCTACAACCGCGAACGCGGTTCCCTCAGCGGGAGACTCCGTGAACAGTTCCTGCCGTACCTTCGCGAGACCATGGCCGGGCGCCTCAACGGAACGCCGTCCGACACATGGACGCGGACGTGGGCGATGTGCATCGAAGATGCGATGGGAGAACCGGAGACTCTCGTCCTCGCCGAGAACATTCAGCACAAGACGGCAACGGATGATGAACTGCACCAGCTGCTGGCGCACGAGCTCACGCACCTGGCTCAGTATCACGCTTCTCCGGAAATGTTCGACTTCGCCAGGACTCCGCTGACCCGCAGCTGGGGCGAGGACCTCTGGGCAGTGGAATCCCTGCTCGAAGGCCACGCACAGTGGGCAGCATCGCGGATCACACACCAGACGCAGGGCCCGCACCTGACACGTACGGACGAAGGAATCGACTCCTGCCGCCAGGCGACCGAAAGCACCGAGACGGACAAAAGGGCTCGGCTGGAAAGCTACACAGCTGCCACCGCATTCATCGAGGGCGCTATCGATAAAATTGGCCTCGGCAATTTCAATTCCGTGCGGGAAGAACTCTCCCTGTGCCCCATTGAGCGCGAGTTGGATTCCCTTTCCGATTACCTGCTGCGCATCGACGGACTCCTTCGCTGACCCACCGCCCAAGACACAGCAGGAATCTCACCCCAGAGCCCGGAGGGAAAACCGCACCCGACGGCTCGCAGCATACACCCAGGCGTCACCTATTCATCAGCACAAGGAACCCGGGAGACAGTATGAAGATTGAATTACTGCAGGAGGCTGGAGAGCAGTACGATGAGCTCGGATGGCGCATAAAGGAAACGGCGGAGAAGGTGATTCCCGTCGTCAAATCGACCACGGGCCTGCCCTTGCCCCATCGCCCCGTGATGCGACTCGTCACCAAGGAGGCATGGAGCGCCGAATACACAGCATTCCAAATCGGGGTGTGGAATCGAGGCCGAGGCAAAGCCAACGAGTCCCTCGACCATGCGAATTTCGTCAAGGTGCGTCAGGCTCTCACCGACCGGCTGGGCAAGATCCTGGAGGAGTGGCACCTCAGGTTCGCTCAGTGCATCGAGACCCCGATGCTGCAGCCGGAGCTCCTCATCCTCCCCGAATCCCTGCACCGGGCCGGGGCGGACCAGGACAGCGGACGCCTGTCCCAGATGCTCGCCCACGAAATCACTCATCTGGCCCAGTACTGGGCCAGCGAGGGCAGATCGTTCGATTTCTTTCACTCTCACTTCAGGGAAGTACTTAATATCGATGGAATGATCGACTTCAGCCTTCTGCTGGAGGGGCATGCATCATGGGCGCAATATCAGGTCACGCGTGAGTTGCTCGGCAGCGAAGCGGACCGGGTGACGGGGGAGATGCCCGCCTATATCTGCCAGTCGGCTTCCTCCTCGGAGTATGAACGAACACGCGCACGCAGCGCATACACCGCAAGAAGAGATTTCGTTGAATACGTCATAACGGAAGTGGGCACTCACGGTTTCAACGCCCTATGGAAGCATTCCGCCCTGTACCCCCTCGACAGAGAATTGCGACTGCCGAACCTCTACCTGCTCCGCGTCGAGGAAATCTTTGATCTCCGCTCCGGGCGATTCATCCCGACGGAGGCCGAGACGGAGGAACGCATCAACAGAAGGACAAGAATCAACGATGTTGACCTTTCTCGGCTGTCGGGCGCCAAACGCTATATGGACAAGCCAGGTTCCACCAACATCTAGACAGATCTGAAGCATCGGCTTCGCCGGCCTCCATTTCCTGGCGAACACCGCTGAATGAGGACCGTAACCCGCAAGCCAGTCGCACATCCTGGTGCCCTCGGCCCGAAGCGCCTCCGCCAGATCCGACCGTGTCTCCTTGAGCCTGCGGCCGTTCGCCTTCCGCCGGCACCGCTCCGCAGCCCAGGCTCTGCGATCGGACGTTCACCTGTGACCGTTTCCCGGAGCGGCGCCGGGTGAACTGTCGTCGGCTGCCTCCGCGCCAGAGGTGGCACACCAGCACTGCCCGCCCCGGCCAGGGGCGGGCTCGCGCCCCAGGCCCCTCCGCCTGTTGCCGACGGCAGGGCTCGCGCCGCAGCCGGATGTCACGGCCCTCCCCCCGCCTCAAGACCGGTTCGCCCGTCAGACATCCACGCCGCAGGTCCCATCAGCGTCGTGCTGGTCACCTGCCCTGGCACTCGCTCGCATATCAGAAGGTCAATGAAATGACTCCCAATTCCCCGCCCGTCTCCGGTGGACCGCGCTCTCCCGAGGACGACGCCCGCGCCCGCACCGATCTGGTCGCCGGGATGTATGCCGAGGACTACCCATCGGAGGTCGCCGCATCCAGTTCCTGCGACTGGCCTCTGCTGGGACTGATGACTACGCGGCTGCGGATGCATCCGGACCAGCTGCTCGTGGACGCCGGATGCGGCACCGGCCTGTGGCTGGCCCGCACCCTGATGGCCCATCTGGAGGGCGTCGACCTCGAGTCGACCGCCACCGCCAAGGTCACCGCCCGCCGCGCCCGCTGCCTCGCCCCCGACTCAGGCTGGGCGGTCGGTGGTGCCGTCTCACTCGACGTCCTGTTCACCGCCGCTGAGGCCGAAGACCGCTGCCCCGGCCACTTCGGCCTCGGCACCACTCCCGCTCCCCAGCAGATCACCGATGCGCACCAGGCTCTGAAAACCCTCCCGCACCAGCGCTTCGCGGCCGGTACCCGGGCCGCCACGGACATTCTCAACGCCACCGACCCGCTCGTGAGGGGTTGACATGGCGGCACCGACAGCCGGTCCGGCTCTCGCCAAGGCGGAGATCGTCACAAAATTGCGGCAGGGCATCGCGGACGGGACCTACCCCGCAAGTACCCGGCTGCCCAGCATCAAATCCCTGGCCGCCGAGTTCGGCGTGAGTTACCACACGACCCACGCTGCTGTGCACGACCTCGCTGAGGAAGGACTCGTGGACCCCCTCCGCGGCAGCCAGGGCACCATCGTCGTGGCGCCCGATGAATCCCCGGCATTCCAGCGACGAGCAGCCACCGCAGCCGCGCAGCTGCGGCAGGACATCGCGGACGGCACCTACCCCGCAGGAACCTGGCTGCCCTCCCGTGCCGAGCTAGCCGCCAAACTCGGTGTCGGTGTGACGGTTTATGGTGCTGCCACGCGCATCCTCGCCAAGGAAGGCCTCGTCCACTCCCGCCACGGCCAGGGCACCTTCGTCCTGCCACCGGACGAAACCCGCTCCGGCCCCGTGACGCAACGGGATCTCGTCGCCGCGCGGCTGCGACAGGACATCGCGGACGGCACCTACCCCGCAGGCAGCCTCCTGCCCTCCCGCCTCGACCTTGCCGCCAAATGCAATACCAGCTACCAGACTTGCCGTCAGGCCGTACGCGCCCTCGCGGAGGAAGGTCTCGTATCCCCCCATTCCGGCCCGGCCGTCGTCGTCCTGGCCCCCGGCGAAACCCCGCGCCCCGTTCTCTCGGCGTCCCAGCAACGGGAGCTCGTCGCCGCGCGGCTGCGACAGGACATCGCGGACGGCACCTACCCCGCAGGCAGCCTCCTGCCCTCCCGCCTCGACCTTGCCGCCAAGTTGAAGGTCACCCCCCTCGCCTGCCGTGAGGCCGTACACGTCCTCACGGCCGAAGGCAGCGTCGCGGTCTACAACGGAAGGGGCACCGTCGTCCTGGCGCCCGGCGAGGCCCCCGGCCCCACCGCCATGCCACCGAACCTGCAGGAGCGCATCTTCCGAAAACTGCGCGATGCCATCCAGAGCGGCACTTACCCCCCGGGCTCCGTCTTCCCCACCATCATGCAGCTGGCCCAACAGTTCGGCGTCTCAAGCCGCATTGCCCACGGGGCGCAGCGTCGGCTGCGGGAAGCGGGCTTGATCGCAGGACCCAAGGGTCACCAGGCCCTCGTCTGCTCCCCGAAGGACGCTGCCCAATGCTGAAGACAGACCACGAGACGCTGAGTTGGCTGAGCCTCGTAGGGCCGGGCCCCGCAGGACGGCCCAGAGAACGTTGAGCTTGTGTCGGGCCAGGCCGTCGAGGACGGTAACGCCGTCCCGGCACCACGCTCCCTCCATGACGAGTTCGCACGCCCCCATGACGCATCCAGGGGCACCGCGGAACCAGCCCAGCGCCTACGGGTAGAGCACAGAACCGTCCCCCTGATCAGACCGGCTGCCGCATCCGCAAAGTGTGTGGCATCCCGTCAGGAACAGGTCCCGGCCTGCTCTGGTCCAGGCCGGGCACAGAACGCATCAGGACGTCACGTCCTCCCCCGACGCCCCTCTTGCCTGATGCTGTGCCAAGAGCACGCAGACGCGCGGGCACAACCCGGCCATCACGTGGCGGACTGCCCGTGCCCGCCCCTTGTCCGCCAGCGCGGCCCCTCATCCGCACAGTGCACCGACCGCCTCTTCCCTCCCCGGAGCCCGCCATGACCGTCACCGCCCACCCCACGGACATCGCCCCGCTCTCTGGCGGATGGCGGCGGATGCCCCCACCGCGGCAGAAGGGCGTCGCGCCGACGGGCCGGCGAGCCGCCCGGGCCCCCACCGCCCTGGGCCGAGTCGTCGCAGCCCCTGCCCCCTTCCCCCGCGCCCGTCCACGCGGCGACGGCGCGAACCTGTTCACCGTCGCTACCTACAACCTCCTCGACGGCGGCATGGCGCGCCCGGACAAGGGACTGCGCGAGCGTCTGCCCGCGCAGCTGACGATGCTGGCCGCCCTGGACCTGGATGTCCTGTGCCTCCAGGAGTGCAAGCACTGGGACCGTGACCGCCATCAGAAGGTGTTTCGGGCCGCCAACGCCCTGGGCATGCAGCCGCTGTTCGCGCCCTCGGCCAGCCACGGCTGCCATCTGGTGACCCGCTACCGGTGGCCGCGGGTGCGGTGCCTGGGCTTCACCCCGGACATTGCCGACGGCGACTTCCACCACACCGCCTCCTTCGCCCGGTTCCAGATCGCCGGCGGCGACCAGCCCATCGACGTTGCCCACACCCATCTGAATCCGTTCGATCCGGCCAAGCGGACGAAGGAGGCCCGTCGGTTCATCGGATACGCCACGTCCGGCTGCCCTGCGGTGCCGGCCGGCGACTTGAACGTCGGGCAGCCGATAGCGACGACGCCCGCTTGCCTGACGGCCTGTATCCACCCCGATGAGCATTCACGGCACCTGATCCGGCTCGCTGACGGCACCTACAGCGACAAGGTCGACACGAGGGCCCTGCATGTCCTGCTGAACGCCGGATTCGTCGACCCGCCCAGCGCACCGCGGACTACTGGACCAGCGGCAAGCCCGGCAGTGGAGGGCTGCCGTGGGATCACCGGTCCGACTTCACGCTGGTTACCCCGTCGCTGGCCGGGGCCCTGCACGACTACAAAGTCATCGACACCCCGGCCTCGGTTCGCCTGTCCGATCACCTCCTCGCCTACATCACGGTCGACCTCGACCGTCTGCCCTCCGCACGGACGACACCGTGACCGGCTCCTCGGCCTTGCCGATGCGATGTCCAGATCGGTCCGAGGTCTGCGACGGACACCGCTAACGCCCAGCCGCTGGCGGCCCACCTGAAGGAAGACCGTAGTCCCTTGGCTGACTCCCCATCAGCAGAAGCTCTTGGAATTCGTCGCCGCAGGCTTCGACAACGAACGCATAGCCCAGGAGCTCGGGGCCACGGTGAGCGCCGCCGCAAAGAGCTTGAGGACAATCCAGGTCAAGTTTGCTGTCAGCGAACGCGACCAGCTGGTAGACGCAGCTGTTTTAAGGGGGCATCTGGTACCGCCTTCGTGTGAAGACATTCCCGCATTCGTGACCGATTCCTACCCGCGGCACCGGTGCTCCGCACCGGCTCCCTGCCCATGGTCTGCCGCAACCACCCTTCCGACGCGACACTGCGCGCCGGCATCAGCCACTACGGAGGAGTCCATGCCGACATCCGATTCCGGGCCCGCGTCCCGGTCAGAACATCCCACCGTGCTGCAGAACCTGCTGAAGGACGCAGGCATCACGCTTTTCTCCGAATTCGCCACGCGCTTCGAACAGACCGCCCACCGCCTGGCCGAAGAAACCGGCGAAGCGCAACTGGCCACCGCCTCGGTATCACGCTCGAGCTACAGGCGCTGGCTCGAAGGGAAACAAGTCCCACAAGGCAAGAAGACCACCCGTGTGCTCTACGCCATGTTCAGCGTGCCGATGAAAGAACTGGTCGGCGCCGCCCCCGCACACGCCCCAACGCGTACCCCGCGCTGTGCCCACCGGGTGCCGCTTCTCAACAGGTGGAACACCTCTGAATTCACCACCGCGGCACCGGCATCCGGTGCCGACAGCACCTGGTGGCTCAGCCCCGCCGAACGGGGAAACCTCTTCCGCGGAGTTTCGCTGACCGCGCAGCTGTACAGGGCACGGCAGGTCAACGACACGCTGCTCCTGGCCCCGGAATACCGCTCCCACCTCCGGGCATTCGTCCAACCGGCCAACCGCACCGTGGTCCTGGCCGCCCCCGAATCCACACCGGGGGAAGACATCTACCTCCTCGACTCCGGCCACGTGCGCCGCCAGCTGGCCGCAGAGCCGCCGCAGCGGCAGGTCACCCTCCCCCGCTCCTACCGTCTCGACGCCCTGACCTACGGCATCACCTGGGCCCTGGCGAACTTGGACGCAGCGCTGCTCACCGACGACGCGGCGCTCGCGGGCGAACAGCAGGAGCTCAACGGCCGGTTCAGCGCACCGCGCTCCGTCGCACGGACAGAGCTGCCGCACCTCTCACGCATCGGCGCGGCCTGGCTAGGATCCCACGTCTGCGCACAGCACCTCACGCGCCAGCTGCAGGGAGGAAGGCAGCCACCCCAGTTCTGGTGCCGAGAGCAGTACGGCGAGGAAGCCGCCGCCGCGCTCTTCTTCCGCGACCGGCACCAGGCACTCGAGGCGACCAGCCGGCTCGGTGCCCCCGGAACGGAGGTCGGCGGCGCCTTCTGCCTGCCCGAAACGATCGTCATGCAGGGGCAGGAGTACGAGCGCATCCTGACCTTCCTCTCCCTCGCTCTCCTCGAACGCCGCGGCATCACGACATGGGTGTGCACCGACCCGGAGTACAGCCAGGTGGACGCCGTCACGCTCCTGCCCGAACACCGGGCGATCGTGGCGAACTGGCTGCGCGCCGGCGGCGACATCTGGCACGTGGACACCGTCGAGGCCCGCCCTCATCTGCGCGACTATGCGCAGACCCTCGACTACGTCCGTCAGCACACGGCCGTTCCCGGCTCAGATCCCGCAGCACGGCTTCGGTCCCTCGCCTATTACCTGGAACTGGACTGGCCGGAGCTGGTTGTCCGCTGCCGGGAACTGGGCCAAGACGGCGTCGCCGGCCTGTTCCAGCCGCACAGCCGTCATCTCACGCTCAAAGAACTGGACGCGGTCCTGTCGTTCGTCGGCGGTCTCGATCCCGCTCTCTAGGCAGGATCCTTCTTGACCGGGGCCGGGAAGCGGAGGGAACGCGCCCTCGGACGGCCCGCCGGCCCCGGTCAAGAAGGCGAAGCCTTCTGGTGCGGGGGCGCGGTCTCGGTCGTTCAGGACCGTTACGGTGAGCGGATGCGGATGGGGGATGCGGTCGCCCGCTACTGGGCCTGGGCCATGGTGGGGGCGGTTGTGACGGCTGAGGTGCTGGTCGGCCCGGACCGGCCTCAGCCCGTGGCAGCGGTCTACCTGGCGCTGGTCGTCGGCGGAGTATGGTGCTGGGAGCGACACGACCGCGCGAGCCGCGCCGTGGACGTCGGACTGATGGCGCAGCATATGACGTGGGACGGCTACGTCCGTCCTCTCGCCGTCTCGCCCGATGAGCCGGATCACATCGTGGCGCTGGCCGCCCGGATGCGGCAGACCGAGGAGTACGTCCAGGCCTTCGCCGCCGGACACGGCCTGGAAAGGGTGTCCATCGCTGTGGCCGGTCACCGGCTGGGGCAGGTTCGAGACGCCAGTTCCCTCCGGCACGGCAACCGCGCCCATCTGTGGCTGGGCCACCGTTGGTTCACCCCGGATGCCACTGCCCACCTGCCGGTCCTGCTGGAACACGAACTGGCCCACGTACGGCGCCGCGACAACCGCAAGCGGCTGATCGGTGAGACGTCCGCGGTGACCGTGACCGTAGGGGCCGCCGGCATGCTCCCGCTGCCGTCCCTCGCGTTCGTGGCCGGGGGGATCGTGGTCCTGCTCTCCATGTCCCTGTGGTGGGACGAGCTCGCCTGCGACACCGCGGCCGTCCGCGCCTGCGGCCGCCCAGCCGCCGCGGCGCTGTGGGCCGTGGAACTGGACGAGGCCCGTACTCAGCCGCTGTTGCGACGCGCTGGGGAAGCTCTCCTGGCGCTGCGTACGCATCCTCCGCTCCGGCTTCGCCGCCGGTGGGCCCGCCTTGTACCGCTCGGCCATGCAGCAACCCGCTCCGGCTTGTGCCATCCGCTCGCCGGCATGGCCGCAAGCACCGCGTCCCCCGCGGTTGGTGAGTGACCCGCTCGCCCGCTGCAGATACGGTGGCCGGCCCCTCTCACCCGGGGCGGGCTGATCGCCGCAGACGCTCCAGCAGCACCCCGAACAGTCGCGCCCGCCCCGCGCCGCCGGGCGCTTGATAAACCCACCACCGACCGATCTCAGTCAGGTACGCGGCTTCAGCTTGATCAGACGCACGGGCTCCCCTTCGAGAAGGAACCTGTCGATCAGGCCATCGGTGATCTCGTCATGCTCGCCCTGTGGGAGATCGAGGGTGATGTGGAAGTCCTTCAGAGCGGCTCGGATTCGGCTCGGCAGTTCTGTGTAGTCGGGCGTCCCGGCGGGATCGGCGGCAACGTACAAGAGAGCCTCCCGCGGCGCGTCGATACCGGTGACACGCACGTCGACCAGTTCGAGCTCCGCTTCTGTCAACGCCTTGCGTGCCGTGTCGTACAGCGCGACGGCGGCCAGGTACTGCGTCACCTGGTCGCGGCTGAAGGCCGGGGAGACGGCCCGGGCGATCGTCTTGGCCGGTGTGCCAGCACGGAACTCTCGCGTGATCGCATCGACCAGCGCACGCTTCTCACCGAGAAAATTGTTGAGTTCGGTCCTGATGTCCATGCAGCACACTCTACAGGTGTGGCCTGAATTCAGGCTAGACGTGATTCAGTCTGCATCGGCACTCGGAGGAAATTGTCCAGTCCATCAACGCATTGACTCACGTACCGCACACATTGTGAGCTGCGACGATGACCGCTCTCGGTGCGCAGAACGAAGCACACACCGAAAGCGAGAGGCTCTCGTCAGTGGCTTCGGGTCCACAATGGCCCGACGAGGCCCCGGTCCTGCTGGGAAATCATCACGCTACGACGTCCGTAGAGGACGGCGTCAGCAGGCAGCCGCCTCTCATCAAAGTGCCGGTACCGGGAACAGGGGTTCTCCACGAAACCGGGAATGCGGCTGTCCTAGCGTCACAAGCGAGGACCGTCCCCCGCCGACACCGCCCTGCGCACACCGGCCGAGGACCAGGTGATGCGCGCCGCAGTGGGCAAGAGGCTCGCCTCACCTACGCGAGGCGACAGACGTGAGACAGCGCTGCCGAGCTACTCACCGCCGACAGGGAGGCCGCGGTGGACGGCCATGACATCCTCGTCGATGTCGCCGCCCGTCGCCTCCGGGCGGCCCAATCCCCTCAGGCAGCCCGGCTGTCTGCCAGCCCTCCCCGCCACCGCCACGACCGAGGAGACATCGTGTTTGTTCACCGGTACCGCTGAGGAACTCCACGACTGCCAGGCTCCGGCTCGTGAACCCGCCTCCCAGACCGCCACCTTGCTGAACCAGATCGACACCCTGGGCCTGGTCGCGGGCCAGCTGCACACCCCGGCGGCATCATCCGCAGCCGGCCCGGCCGGGGCTGGACCGTCGACGACCACTGACCGGACACCTCAAGACGGAGAACGCAGCGAGAACCCGGACGACCGACAGAAAGCTCTCCTCGTGCCGTCTGCCGCCGAAGACATCGCCGCGCTCGGCAGCGGCGGCCAGCAGTCAGCCACCGCTGCCCACCACCGCGCTGCATTCTGCGACCTGATACCCACCGACGGGTGAAAACGTTGGTGTTCGCGGAGCACGTGACAGCTCCCGTAGGCGGGGCCGTCGCCGTGGTGGCTGGGTCGGCGGGGAGTTGGGGCGGCTGCAGCCCCGGCGAGGGCCTAGAGGAGGCGGTCGGCGCTGGTGTGTCGGAAGGTCTCTGAGTTCCTGATGGCCCGTACCGTTCGACGCGGGCGTCGCTCTCCTGCACCGGGCCGGGTGACGCCGAACCTCCGTCAGCTCGTCGAGACGGCTGCCCGCGTCGCTGCGTCTGGACTTCCATGGGAGTCGAGGCGGTCGGCGACGAGAACCGGATGACGGACCGCCTGCCGGGTCAACAGCCGCAGACTGCGCTACGTTCGCCGGTCAGCCAGACCATGACCCGGTCTCCGCACTGCTCGGAGGGGCCGGCGCAGTGTCGGTGTTCGCCTCGCCATCCGCTGCTGCTGGCCTCGCTGGTCCCTCGGATCATTACGCCGGTGCGCTCCGGTGCGCAGAGGTTCTCCGCCGCCAAGCTGCGGTCCGACAGCGCAGCGAGCGCTGAGGGCCGCGCCAATCGAGCAGGAAGACACCCGGCTGGGCCGAGGTACGCCATGGGCTGGGCGGTCAGCTGTCGGCGATGTGACCACGAGAACGTCGAGGACGTGGCAGTTGCGGGGCAGCGCTTCACCACCGACGGCACACCATTTTTACTCGCCCGATCCAATTCGTTATACGACCACCCTCGTGCCGGACTTCGATAGAAGCGTTCCATTTGCGCTGCACGATTCGCTACACAGGCGACCCATCGCTTTCGAGGCAAATCAGCAGATCACACGGACTATGGACCGTTTTGGCTGGTCGTTTGTGAGTCGTTTGAGGGGAAGCCGGTCAGCCGCTTCCGCCACGTATATACCTATCAATCATTTTGTGAACTTCTCCGAACGACCCACCTCGCAACTAGACAGCGCTAGACGGCAGGCAGCAGGGTGGCGTCACCCCGCAGGGCCGCGGGAGGGATGCGGTAGCGCCGGCCACAAGGCGTCGGAGCAGCACTGCGACGGGGAAGCGCAGTTTCCTCGTCGGCCGGACTTGCGATACGCATCCTGTTCATCCCGATCCCGCTCACAAGGCGTACGCCTGTCGCGGTGCGCCTGTGATGTTCAGCCCCAGTTGTTCGAGTGCCGGATGGAGAGTGACGTTGAGTTTGCAGTGCCGTCTGGCCTCCCCTCTCGCCGTTGCGCTCCGCTCGGCTCGCGGCTTCGCCGCGGGGGCGGGTACGAAGGCGTGGTGCAGTGTGAGCCGGCAGGCCTACCGCGTTGTTCACCGCATTGCGTCCCCTGTCCCGGCCGACAGTGCGCAGCACGGTCCCGGGTCCCTCCGCTCCGGCCGTTGGCACCAGAACGAAGCAGGCCGCGCGCCGGACCCACCGGGTCTGCCCCGGCCGACCCGCCCGATTGTGGATGAGAGCAGGGCGTGTCATGACGGTGAATCTGTCGCTGGTCGTGGCCCTCATCCTCATCGTTGGGCTGCTGCTCAGGCATCGCGGGCTCAAGGGGTCTCACGCCGTTGTCGCAATCTGGCTCGGCGTCCTTTTGAAGGACACCTCACTGGCGGGGCCGATCCAGGAGTTCACCGTCGCCTGCCTGCGCATGATCAGTCAGTTCCACCTTTAGACCGCCCGTCCCTCTACGTCCCAGGATCTCTCGGCATGCCGCCTTCTCGCCGCCTCGCGCACACACCCCGCACGTCATCACGGGTCAGGAGCGCTGTGCCCGCCGGCCGCCCGGTTCTCCCTGCTGGCGGCCACGGCCAGGAGCGGCCCCGGCCGCCGGCGGAGGCATAGACGGGGTGGTCCGAGCCGGTCTCCACCCTGCCTCGGCTCGGGCCATCCATAGTTC
>NZ_JBHVHQ010000100.1:0-15653 GCF_042800135.1 Streptomyces sp. NPDC057654
GACCCGGTACGGGTCGACCGGCGCCAGCCACCGGGCCTCGTCCTCGATCGCCGGGCCCGTGGAGGTGTGCGCCATGGGTGCCGGGCGCTCCGTGTGCGCCGTACGGCCCAGGGCGCGTAGCGGCCGCAGGACCCGGCTCAAGGAGCCGGCCGCGCCGGACGCCGGGACGCGCCGCGCCGTGACGGAGGGGTGATGTGCGACACGGTACGTGAACTGCCGTACCGCACCCGTGTAGTTGAGGCCGGAGAGGGCGTAGGTGTAGCCGCCCATGCCGCTCTTGGCGGTGTGGGAGCGGGAGAACAGCGTCAGGTCGCTCTCGGGGCTCGCGACCTTCCCGAGCCCGGCGCCCAGGCCGATGCCGAGCGAGACGGAGGAGCCGTGCGACTCGG
Source organism: Streptomyces sp. NPDC057654 (assembly GCF_042800135.1). NCBI lineage: Bacteria > Bacillati > Actinomycetota > Actinomycetes > Kitasatosporales > Streptomycetaceae > Streptomyces > Streptomyces sp. NPDC057654. The sequence goes on from NZ_JBHVHQ010000100.1 coordinate 390, forward strand.
AGTTCGCGAAGTCCCGCATGGCGCTCGGCCACAGGTCGAAGCCGCTCTGCGGGAAATACACCTGGGACGTCGGCTCGATGGCCTCGCCCGGCGCGGCGGGCACGCGCTCCGCGCGCACCGTGAAGTGGAACACCTCCGTCTCGCCCGTGGACAGCGGGCGCAGGAAGGTCCGGGTGATGCCCTCGGGGGAGAACAACTCGGTGAACTGCTTCTCCAGGGAAACCGTGTGGAAGTGGACGGCCAGGAAGGAGTCCAGGGAGGCCAGCTCGGCGGGGCTCCACTCCGCCTCCTGGGCCGTCTCCGGGGTCCGGACGGCCGCCTGCGCGTGCGCGAACTGCTCCCGCAGAGCGGAGCGGACGTCTGTCGTCCCGGACAGGCCGGCGGGCCCGAACAGACCCGAACTGCCGGTCGGGGCCGACAGTTCGGCCGGGGGCGCGGTCAGCGGCGGCTCGTCCGCCTGTGGCTCGTGGACGATCGGCGCCAGGTCCCCGGTGCGGGCGGCCGCGCCCGTCTCCTCCGCGACGATCTGGGTCAGCGTGCGCTGGAAGGCGTCGGCCAGCTCGACGGGGACCCGTACGACGACCGAGATGTCCGCGGTGTGCTCGCGGCCAATGGGGTGACCCAACGGCCGTGAACCGGCCTCCAGTTGGACGGTCAGCAGGAACGGCACGCTCTTGCCGTTGTGCCGCACGCTCTGCCAGTGGCCGCCGCCGGTGTCGGCGGCCGTGGAGACGGCGGCCGACGTGCCGAGGCCGACGCTGACCGGCGCCTGGAGCGAGAGCCAGTCGGGCAGCAGGCCCGCGCCCGGCCCGAACGTCGCCCCGACGCCCAGCGAGAAGCCGCCGCCCGCGCTCGTGGAGGCGCCCTGGAGCTCCAGCCAGCGGCTGTTGAGGACGGTGGGCACGGCGGTCGCGTCGCCGATGCGCCGCGCGCCGCGCAGCCGCGCCCGCAGGCTCATGGTGAGGACCTCGGCGCCGTCCATGTCGACCGGCGGCAGCGGCTTGCCGCCCGCGAGCACGGAGGAGAGATCGCCGAGCATGCTCAGCTCGCCGAGCCGGTTGTGCAGGTACTCGTGCAGGTCGGTACCGGGCCGGGCCTGCCGGTAGTCGCCGATCAGCTGGTCGCGTATCGGGCCCAGGCCGCCGATCTGCTGGGGGACGCTGAAGAACCGCCGGGCGGCCCTGGTGAGCCGTTCGAGCGCGGCGTCCGTCGCGGTCCCGGGCAGCGTCGCCTCCCAGGGGGCGACGGTCCCGTTCGCGGCGAGCTGCGCCAGCTCCGTGGGGAACGCCGCGTGCAGGGTCCCGTCGGCCGAGCGGCCGTCGGTGCTCAGGCCGGGGCCGGAGACGGTGACGGTGAGCGTGGTCCCGGGGAAGGAGAAGTGCTCCAGCTCGCCGCTGAGCCCCAGCGAGGGGTTGTTGTACGCGTTGGTGCTCCGGCTCTGGCCGTACGAGCGCGTCGCGGACATGCCGGCGGTGACCTTGGGGCTGACGACGGCGGGGCCCGCCGCCTGCCCCAGCTTGTCGCCGACACTGAGGGTGCGGGTGTTGCCGGTGCTCTCGCCCGTGCCCGTGGCGCGGTCGGAGACCGCCTCCTGGAGGCCGATGCTCGTCTGCCCGTACGGGCGGTACGGGGCCTCCAGCAGGGTGGCCCCGTCCCGGTCGACGCCGGTCAGGGAGAGGACGACGGTGTACGCGGCGGAGCCCCGTCCCTCGGAGACGGTGATCGGCAGGCCGCCGTCCACCAGACGGCGCGCGAAGTCGCGCGGGGTCAGCTTGGCGATCGTGGCCCGCACCTGGGCGCGGACCCTGGCCTCCAGCCAGTCGGGGCGGCCCGTGGACTGCTCGGGCAGCAGGCCGGCGACCAGGTCCTCGAAGGACCGGGTCTGCGGGGCGCCCGGCAGGTCGGCGCCGTCGAACCGCACGCCGTCGAAGGCGAGCACGGTGCCGAACACGCCCAGCGGGTACTGCCCCTCGACGTCGCCGAAGCCGACCGGCGGCACGACCTCGGGGTAGAGGGTGCGGATGTCCTCCAGGACGGTGTCGGTGGCGGCCTCGGGTTCGGGGTAGAGGCGGCGGATGTCTTCCAGGGCGGATTCGGCGCCGGCGGACGTCTCGACGTCGGGGTAGAGACCGCGGACGTCCTCCAGGGCCGCGGCCGCGCGGAAGGCCGCGAGGTCCGGCAGCAGGCGGGGGAAGCGGACGGCGTCCCCGTCCAGCGCGCGCAGTTCGGCGGGCGGACTGAGCAGCGCTCCCTCGGCGTCCAGGTCGAGGGAGGTGACGTGCTCAGCCCCGGTGGGCAGCAGCGCGGCGGGGTTCCCGTACTGCTCGTCGAGGCGGGTGGGCTCGGCCCACAGCACCTGACCGTCGATGTTGGCGGCGTGCAGACGCCCCGCCGGGGCGCCGCCGGCGGTGCTGAACACCACCAGCGAACCGGAGCCCGGACCGGCCTCCAGCAACTGCGCGTGGATCGCGCGCACCGCCTCGTCGGCCGTGGCGTTCCGCCACACGAAGGCCAGTTGGGTACGGAGCCGCTCCCACTCCTGGTGCTGGAGCCGTTCCCGCTCCTCGGCTCGGAGGCGCTCCTCGGCTTCCCGCTCCTGGAACTGCTCCTCGGACAGGTCCTGGGCCCGCTCCTGGGCCCCGGCTCCGGTACGCTCCGGCGTCCCGGCCTCGCCGGTGGCTTCGGACCGCGGGTGCGGCGTGCCGACGGGGCCGGAGCCCTGACGGGACCCGGCGCGCCGGGCGAGGTCCTGCTCGGTGACCGGCCGCCCCCGTCGCTTGGCCCTCCGTGCGAGCTCGACCAGGCGCCTGCGCACGTCGTCGGTGACCGTCTCGCCGCCGAGGACCCGTTGGGCCAGCCCGTCCAGTGTGCTCGGGGTGAACCTGCCGACGCGGCCCGGTTCCCGGTCGGTCAGCTGGGCCAGCCGGCGCAGCGTCATGAGCCGGTCGTGGTCCCGGTCCTCGTCGCCCGCCGTGCGGGGCGGGTAAAGGGTGTCGTACGCCTCCAGCAGGTCTCCGGCGCGCAGGAACTCCGGGAAGTCCACGTCCGCGTCGCTGCGTCCGGTTCCCAGCAGTCCGCGTCGCGGCCGCAGCCGGCGGGCCAGCTCCACCTGCCGGCTCGTCCGGAGCGGCGGGCGCCGCGCCGATGTGAGCGGACCGGAGCCCGCGGCGCTGACCTCGCTCTCCTCGGTGATCCAGGCCAACTTGATCCACTGGTCCCGCAGTTCGGCGTCCACGGGCGCGCCGTGGCCCGCCGCGGCCGCGGAGCCGAAGCCGGTCGCGTACTGCCGTGCTGTGTTGGCGATGAACTCCGGCCCGGTCAGGGACGAGCTGGCGTCGGTCATGTGCTGGAACCGGAAGACCGCGGTGCTGTTGGCGTCCCGCAGCTCCTCGGGGGCGAGCCGCGATGAGGGCAGTCGGTCCAGTACCAGCCGCAGGAAGTCGGTGCGCGGCGGTGCGACGAGGAGGTTGTTGTTGTAGTCGGCGCGCGCGTACCGGTACCGGGCGACGCTCTCCAACTGCTCCTCGTGCGTGTCGCCGACCGGGAACCCCTCGTCGCGCATGACGCGGAGGATCTGCTCGAACGACGTGGAGTCGCGGATCAGCGGCGGCAGGAGCGGCAGGTTGGGGCCGTCCACGGCCAGTTGCGGGGCGGCGACGGGGAGCGTGAAGCGCCCGGGGGCGATGTCGACGTCCAGGTACACGCCGCCGCGCGACCACAGCACCGCGTAGCGCACGACGTCGCCGGCGACGGCGAACGCGCTGCGGGAGACGGCGAAGTCGACCAGGTCCCGGATCTTGTCGCGGACGTCGTCGGGCAGGTTCGCGTACAGATTCCGCTCGTCGATGCGGCGCGGGGTGACGTCGGCCAGGTCTCCGGTGAGCAGCGGGGCGGTGGCCGCGTGCGCGTGTGCGTCGAGCCAGAGGTTGACCGTCCAGCCGGACTCGTTCGCCTGCCGTGCCCAGGAGCGCAGGTTGTCCAGCGTGGCGTCGCTCGCCCGGCCGCCGACCCACACGAACTGGAGCTCTCGCGGGACGGGCCGCAACGTGCCGTTCCGGCCGCCCACCGTCAGCTTCGGGGGCGGCGGCGGGAATCCGGTGATCTGGGAGAACTCCCAGTACCGCGGGTCCTGCCGCGCCGCGTCCAGCTGTTCCTGGAGCGCGGCGTGGTCGAAGGGCTCCCGGCCCTGGGTGACGGGCTCGGACGTCAGGACGCGGTCGCCCTGCCGCTGGGCGGAACCGTCGGCGGTGCGCGTACCGCTGCCGCTCGGGCCGGTGACCGGCGGGGCGCTCGTGACGGGTGCGGCGCCGGCCGTCGACGGGGTGAACTGCCGCCACTCGCCCGGTTCGCCGTCGGCGTCGTGGTACACGAGGAAGCTGATGCCGGGCAGCTCGGGGGTGGCCGCGACCTTCGTGGTGGCCGCCCACACCGTCAGCCCGGTCTCGTCCGCGAAGCTCTGCGCGACCGAGTCGCCCAGCTCATCGGTGGCGCCCGCCTCGCAGGCGGCGAGGATGATCTGCGCGGAGCTCCCGTGGGTGCGCCGCAGCTCCTGGACGCTCGGACGCCTCGACAGCATCCTGCCGCCCGAGCGGCCGTCCAGCCGTACGGGGCTGTGGCTGACCGGCACCGTCACCCAGCCGTTTCCGCCGTGCAGCATGGCCAGGTAGAGGGGCCGGCTCCGGTCCCACGGCACCTCGCGGAGCGTCTCGGAGGGGACGCTCGTCGGCGAGTTGACCTGGTCGTAGAGCGCGTAGTGCGGCTGTGCGAGGTCCAGGTCGGTGTGTGCCCGCAGGCGCTTGCCGGCGTCTTCCGGGGTGTGGAAGGACCGGCCGCCGGAGGCGGGGAAGCGGCTGTCGGAGGTACGGGGGCCGCGGATCGACAGGTTGTCGATGTCGGCCGCGCGGACCGTCGTGCCGTCCGCGGCGGTGAGGACCAGGTCCTCCCAGGAGGCGTCGTCCGCGTCCACGGGCACCGGCTCCGCCTCGTGGTAGAGCGTGTCGAACCACTCCACCACACGGGGGGCGAGCCGGTCCCGCGGCGGGTTGACCGTCCGCGGGTCGTGGTAGCCGGCGTACGCCTCGGCGAACCACTCCCCGGCGTCGGAGAACTGATAGTTGGACAGCGCGTGGTCGCGGGCCTCGGTCAGGTAGCTCACCCAGAGGCCATCGGGCGAGACCTGGTAGACGCGTCCCTCGTGCTCCAGCGGGGCCCGGCCGCCGTCGTCGAGCGTCCATGGCTGCGCGAAGGCCGCCCGCAGGTTGCCGGCCACACGCTGCAGGCGTTCGAGCCGGTCCGGGGCGCCGTCGGCCAGCTCGTCGGGCAGCCGCTTGAGCACGCCGGGGTCCGCCCGGACCTCGTCCGGGTCGATGAGGGTCGCCAGCCGGCGGGTCAGCTCCTGGTCCTCGATGCCCACGGCGCCGAGGAACGCCTTCGTGACGTGGTGCAGCATCCCCGGGTAGTACGTCCGCCAGCCGCCGAACTCCGGCTTCTCACTGTGCTGCGCGAACCACTGCGTCCGCATGTCGACCGAGTGGCCCACCTCGTGGCGCAGCGTCCACTCGACGAGGTTGCCGTGCGCGAGGACGTCGGAGACGCCCGCCATCACGTGCCGCCGAGGAGTCGATACGCCCAGGACGTCGGCGGTCCGCAGACCTCCGTACTTCGACTTCGCGACGGTGTCCATCGCCCACCGCTGCGCCGCGTTTCCGCGGTCGAGGCGGGTGTACATCCAGGTGGGCATGCGGAGCGGGTGAGAGATGAAGACGGCCTTGGGCACGCGGTGGTAGGCGCTCGCGGGACCCTGGCTGTTGTCGATCGCGATCGCGGTCAGGTGCGCGTTGCCGGCCAGGTCCTGCCGGGGCAGACCCCCGAACACCGCGTCGATCTTGTCCAGCATGGAGTGGCCGAAGTGCGCTCCGCCGTCCTCACCGGGGCCGACCCGGAGCCCGTACCGGCTGCTCAACTGCTGTTCGCGTGCCGCCGCTCCGGTGTTCCGCAGCCACGCGCCCACCCGGCGGCGCGGACGGTCGTCGACGGTGACGGGCCGGGACTGCGCCGCGCCCTGCGAGGGGAAGAGGCCGCCGATGGCCTGCCGCACGATGTCGTCGACGGTCGGCGCACCGGCGCCGGGCCCCCGGAACGCGGGGTGGTCCTCGGGCAGCAGCGAGAGCAGACCGGCCTCAAGGACCGGCTCATGCTCCAACAGCCCATTGGCGTCCAGCAGTTCGTGGGTGCGCGCCGCCCATGCCTGCCGTGCCGCGTCGGACTCGTGCTCTCCGTTGACGAGCCCGTTCCAGGCGTCGCGGAGCAGGGGTCGCCCGAGGGCCTCGACCGTCTGCTCGACGAGCCTGTCGAGGTACGCGCGGTGGGCTTCGTCGAGTTCGCGCAGGGACGTGCGGGGCGTCACATCCGGGCCGGGGAAGGATTCCGCGAACGGGTCGGTGACCACGAGGACCGTCCGGCCCTTCGGGAAGAACGCACCGTTGATCTCGGTCCAGTGGTCGGGCCGCGCCAGACGGTCCCGGGCGAACTCCTCGGCGACCTTCTCCAAGGGGCGCTCGATCCGCAGCGCCTCGCCTTCCGGCACACCGACGGCCGCCAGCCAGTCGGACTCGCTCAGCGCTCCTCGGTCCAGAGCGGTGTCCAGGACCATCGTCGTGACCGTGCCGTCCGGCAGGACGGCCGCGACGCCGACGTCGACGCGGTAGTGCCACTGCCACCCGGCGGCGCCGGACGTGTGTCCGGTCGCGTCGGCGGCGCCGGAAGAGGGCGCCGACAACAGCGGGCCGGTGCGGCTGACGATGACCTTCCGGACCGGCGCACCCCACTGCTGGAGCTTCATCGCCGCCAGGTGCGCCCGCAGGGAGCAGCCGTCCTCGGGATGGCCGCTGGGCACCGGCAGCCGGTCGAAGTCGTGCTGGTGCAGACTCGACCGCCGAAGCCGCGCGTACCACTCGTGGACCTGCGCGACCGGCACGGGTCCCGTGTCGGCGATCTCGCCGAGGGCATCGGAGACCGCCCGCGGGTCACCCTGCGCGAGCGACCGCAGGGACGCCGCGAGGTCACCGAAGCCCATCGCCGCGTACGCGTCCTGGACCGCCCACACCTTGCGCAGGTCGCGGTCGAGCCCGCGCAGCTGGAACAGGGCGTCCTCGAAGCGGCCGCCGCTCACGTGGTGGGACAGCCGCAGGGCGAACGCCTGCACCTGCGGCAGGAAGTGCGCGAGCACCCCGGGCGCCAGGTTGCTGACGTCGAGGTCCCAGACGCCCTCCCCGGGCGCCGGGGCGTAGAGGCGCTCCAACGCCCGCACGACGCTCTCCTCGGCCAGCAGCCCCGTCGCCGCCGCCCCGGCGAGGGCCAGCGGGACGCTCGTCCCGGAGTGGGTGTGGAACGCCTCGTCGAAGGCGTCCGTCGCCCGCCGGCCGACCGACGCGGCGCGCTCGTCCAGCAACGCCGCCAGCCGGCCGGAGTCCACCTCGTCCGCGGTCAGGAGGAGACCGGCGAGCCGCGTCGCGTAGCCCTGCTCGATCAGCGTCTGTTCCCGCTGCGACCCGGCGACCGCCCGCAGCACGACATCGTCCGGCTCCAGGCCCTGGCCGGGCAGCCCCGCCCCGACCACGTCGGACTGCGGGTGCGGCTCGGAGACCGGGACCGGCCCCCGGGCCGCCGCCGCTCCTGTACGAGCTCGTCGTACTCCTTCTGCCGTGCTTCGGCGTCGAGCCGGGCCCGCTCGTGCTCCGCGGCCGCGTCGACCGCCTGCGCGATCTCGGCCTCGGTGTACTGCGCCGCCGCCGTCGCCTCGGCTTCCGTCCCGCGGACCGCGCGCCGGGTCCGCCGGACCGCCTCGGGGCCGTCCTCGGTCCAGGAGCCGACCAGCGCGTCGAGGTAGGCGGCGCGCAGCGGGGCGTTCGCCCGCAGCTCCGCGCGGTCCAGGAAGTAGTACATCGCGGTCTCGGCGAGGTCCTCGTCCGCGTTGGTCTCGCCGTACTCCGTGATCGGCCGCTCCTCGGCGAAGGCGCGGCGGCCGTCCTCGGTCCACGTGCCCACCTGCCGGATGAACCACGGCAGCTCGTCCTTCAGCTCCCGGGCGATGCGTTCGGTCGCCGCACGGGTCAGCTCGCCCTCCCGCCGCTCGAACGTCTCCGGCCGTCGCTCCCGGAGCGCGGCGATCGCCGCCGCGTGCCGGGGCGCCTCCGTGCGGAACTGCGTCGACTCCAGGAGGAAGGACTTCAGCGACTCCTTGAAGTCGTCCGCCGGATTCGTGGTCGGGGACTGGCCGCTCTTCTTCCAGGGCTGCTCGACGCCCTCCCAGAACCGCTGGGTGAACTCGGGCAGCGCGTAGGCGAGCAGGCCGTGGGCCAGCTCGTGAGCGGCGACCGACTCGATCGCGCGCCGGCCGCCGCCGAACTGCTTCCCGGCCGTGGCCAGGGCGTAGAGGTTGAAGATCTTGTGGGAGGCGATGTACTCGCCCGTGGCCCCGCGGAACAGTTTCGTGCCGCGTATCGCCCAGTTGACCGCGCCGACGGCGGTGATCTCCTGTTCCGCTCCGGCCCGGCGGGAGGCGGCCCGCCGGGCGCCGAGCAGCGGAGCGTAGTGCGCCAGCGCCGCGTGCAGCCCCTCCAGCTCGTCCGGCCCCCAGCGCCGGGTTCCGATCTGCTTCAGCACGGCGGGCAACGCCTTCGGGTGGCTCTCCCGGACCGCTGTGCCGCCCGCCGCCGAGTCCACGTGCACGCCGTACTCGTCGGCGATCCGCCGCATCAGCCGCCGCGCCTCGCGCAGCGTCGTCTCCTCGTCGGCTCCGGACGGTGTGACCACCCGCTCCGACGTCAGGTCCGGCGCGGGCCGCGAGGGCTGGAGGGCTTCGCTCGCGAGCAGGTCGCCGTTCCGGCCGTACGTCTCGACGTGCACGATGAAGCGGGGGGCGATGCCGCCGAGGAAGAGGACCTCGGCCATGTCCGGGTAGGCGTCCCGGCCCAGGGTCGCGGCGAGGTCGAGGCCGCCCGGCGCCTTGAGGGTGTACCGGTACATCCGGCGCTCGGCGTCCTGGGAGGCGACCTTCGCGGGCGGCATCCGCAGGGCGCTGGAGCGGGTCGCGGAGACCCAGGCGGTGGGCCGTTCGCCGGATCCGCCGTACTGGTAGCCGCGCAGGGAGTCCATGGCGAAGTCGTCGCCCCGGGCCTCGAAGCCGTTGGCCCGGATGGTCTCCGGGGGCCTGGTGTCCCACCGGTAGAGCACGTCCTCGTCGGCACGCCACAGCAGCGGCGCCGCGCCCTGTGCCGGTTCGCCGGTCCGGACGGTGATCCGGGCGACGTGCTCGTCGGTGACCGGCCACAGCGCGGCGGCGAACGCGTGCCGCGGACGCTCCGCGGTCACCCGGCCCTGCGCGGGGAACGCCCCGGTCTGCAGGGCGTGGTAGGCGTCGCTCTCCATGGACAGGTCCATGGCACGGCCGCGCCGCGAGTGCATGGTGAGGCCGAGCCGGGTGAGCCGGTCCGCGGGCGCCCGGAACTTCCCGTGCAACTCCCGCATCCGGTCCGCGAGTCCGTTGGCCCGCTCGGACCAGGCCGCGTAACCGCCCGGGAACGCGTCGGCGTCCGGCAGGTCGGAGGTCTTCAGCCGGATGCTGGGCCGCTCGCCGGTGAACGCCCGCAGGTCCGCGCCGAGCCGCTCGCCCTCGCCGAGCAGTGCCCGCCACTCGCCGTACGCTCGGGCCGTCGTCTCGTCGGCGGGTTCGGTGACGCCGCCGTGCTCGTCGGCGAGCCGCACGCTGGACCGCTCGGCCTCGTCGAGGAACCAGTCGCGGACCTGGCGGAACCACGTGACGTCCGCCTCGCGGTCGCCCGTACCGGCCCGGTGCGTCCAGTCCGGTTCGAGCAGCGGGGTCGGCTCCGGCTCCGGCTCGGGTCCCCGCTCCTTCGGGACCTCGTCCGGGTCCCAGTCGTCGAACGGGTCCCACACGCCGCCGCCCTGCTCGCCGTCCGACACCTGTTCCGTGGTGACGAACTCCAGCTCCGCTCCGGCCTGTGCGAGGGCGTGCAGCCGCTGGTCCAGATCGGGCAGGACGTCCTGGTCGATCGTCCCGGTCAGCTCGGATATCTCGTCCGCCACCTGCCGCGGCGTACGCCCCATGGCCCTGAGGCTCGGCGGCAACTGCGTGACCTGCTCCTTCAGTCCGTCGAGCCGTTGCCGGGCCCATACGGTCAGGTCCCGGGTCCGCTGGAGCGGGGCCGGGCCGGGGACCGTCTCACCGTCCCGGAGCACCTGCTCGTGCGCGCCGCCCTCGACGATGGCGAGGCCCGGGTCCGGGAGCTGGTACGTCAGCGTGCTGCGCAGGGACGACCAGGACGTGACGAACCTGGTCCACGGGCCTTTCCCGTCCTCTTCCTCGCGCGCGCCCGTCAGCCGGCCGGACTGCGCCGTGAAGGTGTGCTCGTACCGCTCGTACTCGGGGTGCTCCGTGGCGCGGGACGCCACGGTCTGCTCCGCTACGGACCGCTCCGGCGCCGACCCGGACAGCACGGCGTCGCGCACTGTCCGGCCGCCGTCCGTGGGCGTATCCATGTCGTCCGCCGACAGGAGTTCCCTGCGCCGCTCCATCTCCTGCTCGCTCGGCCGCTGGGAAACGGAGACCTGATCGCGCGTCAACTGAGCCAGTCGCCAGTCGAGTTCGGCTTCCAGGTCCGACGTCTCGTACGGCTCGTCGTGGACCTGCCCGGCCGGGGCGTCTGCCGTCCGTGAGGACGCGTCGGCCTCCTGCACGTCCCGCTGCGCGTCCTCCTGCACGTTCCGCAGCCAGGACGAGGAGAGGTCACGGGGAGCCCACAGCCCGCGGTAGACGTCGAAGAACTCGGTGCGGTAGTCGTCGGCGAGCCGTGCGAGACCGGCCGCGTCGGCGAGGCGGCCGGCGCTGAGCGAGGAGAAGATGCCGTCAGAGGCGTTCAGGGCGGCTCGGGCGTCCACCTCGAAGTCCAGGTGGACGGGGATCTCGTCCACCAGCTCGGCGAACCGGCGGTCCCAGGCCCGAACGCCGCCGAGCAGCTCCTCGGGAGCGTCGGCGGCCCCGGTGAAGGCCGCGTCGAAGGCCTTGGCGGCCCGATCGGCGAACTCGGTCCGGAGCCAGTCGTTCCGTTCGTCCGGCAGGATGTGGTCGGCGTCCTGCGTCCGCCACCGCGCGAGCTGTTCGGCGAAGGCCGCGTCGGCCTGGGCCAGAGCGCTCCGCCGGGCCGCGTGGAGCAGCAGGAGTGCTTGCGCCCGCTCCTGCCCGGCGGCCTCGTCGTACGCGGCCTCCCACGCGGGGAGCCGCTCGGCCGACGGGCCGTCGGCGAAGGCACGGTTGAAGGCGTCGTCGACAGCCGAGGCGATGGACTTCTGGACCGACAGCAGGGTCTCGGGAAGCACGTTCTGCGGCCGGAGGGCGAACCGGTCCGTGAACGCGGTGCTCGGCGACGGCGGCCGGGTGCTCAGCGTGTCCGCGGCGCGCTCGACGTCCCGCAGCGCGCGGAGCACGGCCGCCTCGCGGCCGGCCTGTTCGACGAGCCGGCCGGGAAGCCGGGAGAGCACGGCGTCGTAGCGGCTGTGCCAGCGCGCCAGCAGCTCCGGACGCTCCCCGCGCGAGGCGACGGCTGCCCCGTCGAAGCCGGAGAGCGCCGTGAACGCGGCGTCGAGTTCGGCGTGCAGCTCGTCGCGGACGACGGTCGCCCCGGCCTCGGACAGCGTGTGCCCGCGCGCGTCGAGCGCGTGGAGCAACCGGCTCTGCTCGGCGGTCAGGCCGTCGGCGAGGTCCTGAGCGAGCCGCGTGACGTGCTCGTCGGCGCGGGCGAGTTCGGATTCGTAGAAGGCCCGCAGGTCGAAGGCGTCGGTGAGCTCCGCGGTGAGTCCGCGCAGCCGCGAGGCGGCCGTCCGGACGTTCTCCCGCAGGCGCTCGTCCCGGGTGTCCGCCCCGGTGGCGAAGACCTCGCGTACGGCGGTGTCGAGTTTCTGCTCGAACGCCGCCAGTATGTGGTCGCCGACGCGCGCGACGAGGTCCGCGTCGAGCGGACCGGCCGGCTCCTGCGCGCCGGAGCCGGACAAGCGGCTGCTCCAGGAGCGGAACGCACGGTCGAAGGCGCGTCGGGCCTGTTCGACGGCGGCTTCGCGGACCGTGGTCAGGTCGGTCTGGTCCCGCCATCCGGCGGACAGGTCCAGCGGTTCGGAGGGGTCGAGTTCACGGAGGCGGAGCGTCCGGTCGAGCAGCAGCTCCGCCTGCTCCTCCGAGAGCGCCTGCCCGTCATCCGCCACCCAGTGCTCGAAGCTCTCCTGTATCCGCTCGTCGTACGCGGCGTCCTCGACGGCCTGTCGAAGACGGCCGTCGTACTTTTCGTGCAGCCGCTGCTCCTCGGCCCGCATTACCGGTACGCGCCAGTCGTCGGACGCCGCGTGCGAAGGAGCGGGGACGAAGGCGCCGGACTGTTCGCCGATCAGGCCGGGGTCGTCACGGAACCGGGCGCCTTCCTTGAGCATGGCGATCCGCTGCGCGTACTCCCGCTCGACCGAGGCGAGAGCGCCGGGCTCGCGCTCCAGGGCGTGGGACAGCTCCTGGAACAGGTCCTGTCGCCGGTCCTGGTACCAGTGGACGGTCCGGGCGCTCCACTTGTACGTGTCCGGGGAGAAGTCGTAGGACTCGCTGTGTTTCCAGAAGCCGTCCAGCACGAGGGACGTCGGCACGGCGCGATCGCTCAGGCGAAGGGCGGCGGTCCGGAAGGACTCGTCGAGCGCGGCCGACGGCTCCGTGCCGCCTTCCGCGGTCCGCTCCTCGATGTACTGCCGCTCCAGCTGCTGGATCTGGTGGCGGTACCACTCGCGGGCGGGCGTGTCCCAGTGCGGCTGGGACTTCGCGAGGTCGTCCTCCCAGAGGAGCCCGTCGGAAGACACGCCGGGCCGAGCGACGAGCGGCCCCTCGGCGAGCGCGGAACGGAAATCCCTACGGGCGTTGTGCGCCGCCCACCAGTCGTCGTGCTCCTGCGCGTACCGGGCCCGCAGATCCCCGGCCGCGGTCGCGGCGGCGTCGGCCTCGGAGGCGCCTTCACGCTCCAGCGCGGCGGTGAAGCGGTCGGCGAACTCCGCGCGCAGGTCGCGTACGGCCGTGCTGTCCAGGAAGGAACGGGGCTGGTACTTGGGCACGGCGGAGGCGATCTCGCTGTCGAAACGGGCGAACGCCCGCTGCTCGACGCTCTGCTCCGGCACATGGTCGGCGAAGGTCTGCCGCTGCTCGGAGCGGGAGCCCGCCGTCTCGTACGAGCTGCCCGAGTCGTGCGCGTCGTGGGAGCCCTGCGCGGTGGCGTGGTCGTCCGCCGAGGTGTGCTCTTGTACGACGCCGTCTTCTTGCTTCGTTCCGGCGTGCTCCTGCGCCGTGGTCTGCTCCTGGGCCGGCGCGTCGTCGTGGGCTCGCGCGCCCACGTCACGCGGCTCGGCGGAGGGCTCGGGCGGCCGCTGCCCGTGTGGCGCCGCGGTCTCGTCCGCGGGGAAGCCGCCGGCCGGCTCCCGCTGCGCGGCCTCGGCCTTCCACTCGGCCTCGGCCTTCTCCACCGCGAGCTTCTGCCGGTCCCACCGCTGCCGCTGGACCCGCTCCGTACCCTGCCGGAAGCCGTCGGTGGTGTTCTTCTCGGTCTCCAGCCAGTGGTCGAGGCTGGCGCCGCCGTTCCGGTGGAAGCGGTCGTGCACGGCGACCCAGTCGCGCCGGAAGCCGGACGCGACGTCCGCGAACCCGCCCTCCGCGGGGCCGGTGAAGGCGTCGTAGTCGTAGAACCGCCGCTCGAAGACCGCGCCGGCGTTCTCGACGGCGCCCTGGCGGTAGGCGTCCCGGTCCAGATGGGTGCGGACGTCCCGGATGAGTTCGCCGCTCGACTCGCGCCAGCTCCGGTAGCGGGCGTCCAGTTCGTCGCCGAGCAGGGGCTCCCTGCCGGTGCGCACCCCGCCCAGGCGGGCCTCCGCGGAGGCTTCGAGCTTCGCGGCGAGTTCGTCGGCGACCCGCGCCAGGGACTCCTCGTCGTGGAGCAGGTCGTGCCGCTCGACGGCGGACCGCATGTCCTGGGTGCGCTGGGAGAGTTCCTCGTGGTAGCGGAGCCGGCTGTAGAGCGCGCTGTCGTGCAGCATGGCCCCGGTCGCCGACCGGCTCACCGACACGGCGTGCCCGAGCCCCGCCCGTGTGGGTTCGCTCCCGTGGATGTGCGTGGTGAACGCTTCTTCCACGGCGGTGCGGAGGTCCTTCGCCAGGCTCTCGCCGGCCTTGAGCGTCAGCGGGTCCTCGGGCCCCAGCCCCCGGCCCTCGGCCGCGGCCGTCAGCTTCTCCTTGGCCTGCGGCAGTACGTCGGTCTCCAGCCGCAGGCGCTCGTGGAGGCGGGACACGGCGGAGTCGCGTGCGAGCTCGGCCGCGTCCTCGTGGGAGAAGCCGCGGGACTCCAGCTGCTTCATGTCGTGGAAGGAGTCCAGCAGTTGATCGTGGGCGTGCGTCCGCCACTGCTCCCGGGGCCCCGCCGAGTGGTCGAAGGCGGCTCCGTCGCGCTGCTTGCCGATAACCGCGTCGTAGTGCTCCAGGAAGTGCCCGACCCGGTCCTCGGCCGCCGCGGCCCACGCGTACCGCTCCTCCGGAGAGCCGACCGTGTCGATCTCGTCCGGCGCGGCCTTCTTCCGGGCTTCGAGGTCCGTCAGGTACTTGTCGCGGACGGTCTTGGACAGCTCCGGGCCGAGACCGTGCTTCTCTCCCAGCCGGTTGAGGCGGTCGACCTGGTCGAAGCGCTCGGGGAGTCCGGCGAGGTGCTCGTCGTGGACGGCCTTCCAGGCGTCGCGCAGTCCGTCCCGCTCCGCGGCCGTCAGCGGACCGGAGTCGCGGACCTCGGTGAGCGTCTTGAACTCGGCCTGGAGATCGGCGGTGACCGCGTCCACCACGGCCTTGCGGTCGGCCTCCGTGAGCTTCGGAGCGTCGGCGTCGGTGTCGGCGAGGGCGCGGTGCGAGTCGCCGGCGTGCTGCCGGGCCTCCCACGCGCGGGCCGCGTCGTCCACCTGCCGGGGCAGGTGCTCCAGGTGGGTGTTCCGGGTCTCGGCCAGGTCCAGGACGTGATCGTAGTGGCTGACGAGGCTGTCCTGGGCGGCGTCGTGTGCGGCCCGCGTCGACTCGTCCAGGTGCGGCGCGGGACCGGGCTCCTCCACCCAGTGGGCGGCGTCCAGCCGCCCGTCGGCCAGGTTCCTGTCGTAGCCGGACAGCCAGTCGCGGTGGAAGTCCGACTCCAG
>NZ_JBHVHQ010000101.1:0-15587 GCF_042800135.1 Streptomyces sp. NPDC057654
GCGGCAGACAGCGAACCCGCCCCAACCCCAACCCCGTCGCCGCTCGCGTTGTGGACCCGCAGGGTCCGAATCGCACCCGCACCAAGCCGCCATCGACACCGCCACCCCGCGCGGCGCGCACCTCAAGCACACGGCGCACCGCAGGCATCAGCAGCCGTCAGTCCTCCCGCCACCGCACATTGGTGAGCAGTAATCAGGTCACGTAGGTGTATGTGATCCGGATATGCGCCCATCTCGATGGGTCGGTGTACTCCCAGGTGCCTTGGACCATGACCTTGGCGGAAATGCCCAGGAGGAGATACCGCAAATCTTGGATGCGGCGATCATCAGGGTCCCTCAAGGTCCCGATCGCGGCGGTCATGATGGCGTCCCGCACTCGGGTGTACCAGTCGTTCCCTACAGACCCGTTCGCCGGCTCCAGCCCGTCATCGGACTGGAAGGAGTACGTGGCGCACCAGCGCCGTGGCGCGCCGGAGGGGGCGAGGATCACGTGCTGAGTCTGCTGGTTCATCATGAGGCCAGCCCGTCGGGCCACTTGTCCGTTGGCAGGAGGACGGTGTTCCCGGGCAGGAAATGACTGTTCATTTTCGCCCGCCCTTCACGAGATCCACGTGGCACGTGATGGCAATCCATGACGCACCGGATGCTGCTTTCTTGTGCCAGCGGCCACCCTTCGCAGTGGCTGCGGTCAACTCGGTGGTGCGGGAGAGATGATTGAGCAGGTACAGCACCTCGCGCTCCATACGCGTCGATCCGCCGGCGCGAGCCGCACACTTGATGATGCCGTACCGGAGGACGAGGAAGTCATCTGCCTCAATGCTGCCGGGAACTGGACCTTCCGGCCCTTTGAACTCCCATTCTGCGGACCAGCTCATAGAGGAAGTGGTGCTCTCTGTGGGGAGGGATATGGGCGGGCCTCCGCTCCAGTTGATCGGCCCAAGCCGGTCGGAACGGGGGCCCTGCTTCTCGGGCTCTCGGGTGAGGGAATCCCCGTAAGGGGCGGACGGAGGAGAGAAGACCTCTTAAGGTCGGGAGCCCGAGAACCGGTCCCCGCACCGGTCCGGCGATTTGACGGTGTGCCGGGGGTGAACGTGGCATCCGGTGCGGGGGGCTTTTATCGCGCCATCAAAAATGGCTGGGATCAGCAGAACGAGCGCGCCGATGGCGCAGGTCGCGCTGACGGACGTCAGCAGAGCAACGCTTCGCGGTTCCTGGCTTCTGCCGCTGCCGTCATCCACAGCTGAATACAAAGTCTTTGCGCCTCGTCAGCCGTCATGATCAAGGTGCCGCCATTGCGGATGCGGATCAGGGCCTGAGTGCCGGGAACCACCTGCATCGTCGGCAGGGCCGCGCCCTTGAACCAGTTCGCGATAGCGGCCCGTAGCTGAACGATCGCCATCTCCGCCTGTGCGGCCGCCAGTGTGCGTCTGAGCGCATCGTCCGCCTCGGCCGCGATGAGAGGGGCCATGGCCTCCAACTGGCCGATGTCCGCTGACCCGTGGCCCGTGGTCGTCGCCGTCACTCCGAGGTTCCCCGCCGCTCCTGGCAATCGTTGCCGCCACTCCGCGTGCGTACGGCCGGGGGTGCCGGTTCGGTTCTGTCGTCCACCGCTTGCGCTACGACCTTGCGCTCTTCGTCGTACACGTACGTACCTCGGGAGTACGTCGTCACATCGCTCACCAGCCTTCATTGCAGCCCACGTTCTGTGATGGGGTCGCTACTCTGTGCGTCAAGAGTCGAGGTCCGGCCAACCTGATGGCTAGGGGTGGCCTGATGACGGCTCAACTGTTTTTACGGGATTCAACTATCCCGGCCACGGAGGGGGATGAGTGCAGTGGGGGCGAAGCGTCGAAATGACAGGATCAATAGGCCGCCCACCCCGCGAGAGGAGTGGGGGGCGCTGGTGGCGAAGCTGCGCCGCGAAGTCGGCCTGAATCAGCGCGAACTGGCCGGCCTGCTCTTTGTCTCTCAGGGGTACGTGGCCTACATCGAGCGGGGCATCAGGTGGCCGCAGGATCTGGATTTCGTGGAAAGGCTGGACAGCAAACTAAAAGCGCGCGATCACCTGGTTGAGACGTACTGTCTGGTGGAGAGAATGGAGAAGGGGGACGCTCCGTATGCTGACTACTTTGCGAAGGCGCTCGCCTTGGAGCCGGAGGCCAGCCGCATCGACTGGTACGGCGGCAGTCTAGTTCCAGGGTTGCTCCAGACCAGGGAGTATGCGACAGCGCTCATCATGGCCGCTTCGCCGTTCTGGTCTCCGGAGAGGGTTAAGAAGGTGGTGGACGAACGGCTGGCCAGGGCCGCCATCCTCGACGCGGAAGCGGGGAATGGTCCACAGGTGCTGGTGATTCTGGATGAAGCCGCCCTGCGGCGTCCGGTAGGGGGCCATGCCGTGATGGCCGACCAGATCCGTCACGTTCTGGCCATGTCGCGCAGGCGTGTCATCGTCCAGGTTCTGCCGTACAGAGCTGGGGCACACCCTCTGCTGGAGGGGCAGATGGTCGTGTTCCGTTTCGATGAAGATCCCCCAATTGTCTATACGGAGGGCTCTGTTTCGGGACAGATTACGGAAGAGAAAGAAGCGGTCGATGCGTGCATCTTGATGTACGATCTCGCCGGAAAGCAGGCGCTCTCACCCGAGGATTCGCAGGAATTTATTACCTCTGTAATGAAGGAGCATGAAGGTAAATGAGTAGTTCGCCTAGGATTGATTTGCGCGACTGCGCATGGCGTAAATCGAGCTACAGTAATGGCCAAGGGGGTGCCTGTGTCGAGATTGCGGACCATCTCCCCGTAATACCGGTTCGGGATAGTAAGGTCCCCGGCGGCCCTGTGCTGATATTCCCCACAGCTGCTTGGAGTGCGTTCGTCTCCTCGATAAAATCCGGAGAGCTGAACGCCTGACTGTTCAGAATGAATCCCCTACCCGGCCTTTCCCAGGGTAGGGGATTTGTCTGTAACGGAAGGGCGTCGGCTCTTACGCAGCCGTTCAGGCGTCCGGAGCGGAAGCCCCCGCCACCCCCACCGGGCACGAAACCCCCGTCCCCCCGATCCCGCAGTACCCCGCCGGGTTCTTGTCCAGGTACTGCTGGTGCTCCGGTTCCGCCGGGTAGAAGGGGCGGTCGTCGGCCGGGAGGATTTCCGTGGTGATGGGGGAGGAGTGGCCCGAGGCGGCGAGAGCCGATTGGTAGGCGGTACGGGAGGACTCGGCCTCGGCGGCCTGAGCCGTGGTGTGGGTGTAGATGGCGGAGCGGTACTGAGTGCCGGTGTCGTTGCCCTGGCGGAAGCCCTGGGTCGGGTCGTGGGACTCCCAGAAGATCTTCAGCAGCGCCGCGTATGACGTCACCGCCGGGTCGTACACCACGCGGACGGCCTCCGTGTGGCCCGTCATGCCGCTGCACACCTCGTAGTACGACGGGTTCGGTGTGTGCCCGCCCTGGTAGCCGACCAGAGTCGTCCATACCCCCGGCGCCTGCCAGAACTTGCGTTCCGCGCCCCAGAAGCAGCCGAGGCCGAAGTCGGCAGTCTCCAGGCCCTCCGGGTACGGGCCCGTGAGCGGCGTGCCCAGGACCGTATGCCGGCCGGTCAGCGTGAAGGCCGGTTCGGGGCGACCCTTGAGCGCCTCCTCCGGCGTGGGGAGGTGGTTCTTGTTGCGGTGGAACAGCATGGAGGCTCCTCGGGACCGGGCAGGCGGGCTCTACAGCGACAACGTTCCGTTGCCGGGCAGCATTCCGAGGCCGTCAGTCGCGCGGCTCAGTCGCGCGGCGGCAGCATCGCCGGGCTTCCCCCCTGCGCCTCCCAGCCCGCCACGGCCAGCGCCCGGTACGCCGCGTATTCGGCCGCCGGACTCGCCCCGTACGACCACGGGACCGCGCCGACATGTCCGTCCACCCGGCGCAGCTGCTCCATCGCCTCCCCATAACGCTCCGCACGCACGAGGAACCACACCAGCAAGTGGCGTACGTGCGGTAGTACCGCATGGTCGGCGGGGGACTGCTGCACGGCGTAGAGCGCCCCGTCGATCGCCCGCGAGACCACCGCACCGCGGTACAGGCCGCGCACCAGGTTGACGTCCGGAAGATGGTCGTGGACCGCGAACAGCGGCAGCGCCGGCAGCAGCGTCTTCTCCGGGGCGGATGCCGCCGCCCGCTCCGCGAAGCCCTCGGCCTGCTCCGCCGAGCCGTGCCACGCAGCGCTCCAGTAGCGCAGCGCCACCAGATGCGCCCCCATGTGGTGCGGCGCGCGCCCCATCACCGTCTCCCACACGGACTGGAACTCGGCCTCGGTCGCCCCCAGCCCCCGTGCGACGCCCAGCTCGACGATGTACGGGACCGGGTCGCCCGGAGCCAGCAGCGCCGCCTCGCCGCAGACCGTACGGGCCTCCTCCAGGATCATGCGGTAGTCCTGCGAGGACGGGTCCCGCAGCGCCTGCTGGAGCAGGAACTGCGCCTGCACCGCCGCGCCGCCCGGGTCCTTCGGGGCCACCACCCGCCAGTGGCGCAGCCACATGCCGCCCGTGCCGGGCGCCTCGGCCAGCTCCATCGCCGCCGCGCCCGCGAGCGTCTGCACCCGCTGCCAGCGCAGCTCGCCCGCCGCGTCCGTACCGGCCAGCAGCCGTGCCGCCGGCTGCCAGTCCTGCGTGCGCCGGGCCTCGTCGAGCGCCGCGAGCAGCTCCGGGTCCGGACCGGGCAGCCGCACGTCGAGCTGGGGCGCGGGCACGAACCCGTACGCCCCCTCGGGGTCGGTCGCGAGCCGCGCGCCCTGTACGGCCTGCTGTCCGGCACGCCTGCGGCGCATCGCGGGGACCGCGACGACCCCGCAGATCATGACGAGGGCGATCAGGATGAACAGAAACTCCATGGGGCGTCCCGTTGAGTGGTCGTAGCGGTCGAAGTGGTCGTAAGCGGTGAACAGGCGGGTGGATAGGTGGAGGGAACAGTTCAACGGACGAAGGCGACGGATCGTTCATCCCCCGGTGACAAGTGAACAGGAGTGTTCCGGGATGCGGGGTACTACCCTCGGGTCAATGAGCGACAAGCACTCACAGCCGCACCCGGCCCAGAGCTTCGAAACCCTCGCGATCCACGCCGGGCAGGAGGCCGACCCGCTGACCGGCGCGGTCGTTCCGCCCATCTACCAAGTCTCCACCTACAAGCAGGACGGTGTGGGAGGACTGCGCGGCGGCTATGAGTACAGCCGCAGCGCCAACCCCACCCGCACCGCGCTGGAGGAGAACCTGGCGGCGCTGGAGGGCGGCAGCCGCGGCCTCGCCTTCGCCTCCGGGCTCGCGGCCGAGGACTGCCTGCTGCGCACCCTGCTGACCCCCGGCGACCACGTCGTCATCCCGAACGACGCGTACGGCGGCACGTTCCGCCTCTTCTCCAAGGTCGTCGAGCGCTGGGGCGTCCAGTGGTCCGTCGCCGACACCTCGGACCCTGCCGCCGTACGGGCCGCGATGCAGCCCCGTACGAAGGTCGTCTGGGTCGAGACGCCCTCCAACCCGCTGCTCGGCATCACCGACATCGCCGCCGTCGCCGACGTCGCGCGCACGGCCGGGGCCCGGCTCGTCGTCGACAACACCTTCGCCAGCCCCTACCTCCAGCAGCCCCTCGCGCTCGGCGCGGACATCGTCGTGCACTCCACGACGAAGTACATGGGCGGCCACTCGGACGTCGTCGGCGGCGCCCTGGTCACCTCCGACTCCGCCCTCGCCGACGAGCTGGCCTTCCACCAGAACGCCATGGGCTCCATCTCCGGCCCGTTCGACTCCTGGCTGACCCTGCGCGGCATCAAGACCCTCGCGGTCCGCATGGACCGGCACAGCGCCAACGCCTCGCGCGTCGCCGAGCTGCTCGTATCGCACCCCAAGGTCACCCAGGTCTACTACCCGGGGCTGCCGAACCACCCCGGCCACGAGACCGCCGCCAAGCAGATGCGCGCCTTCGGCGGCATGGTGTCCTTCCGGGTCGCGGGCGGCGAGGAAGCGGCCGTCGAGGTCTGCAACCGCGCCGAGCTGTTCACCCTCGGGGAGTCGCTCGGCGGCGTCGAGTCGCTGATCGAGCACCCCGGACGGATGACGCACGCCTCCACCGCGGGCTCCGCCCTGGAGGTCCCCGCCGACCTGGTGCGCCTCTCCGTGGGCATCGAGTCCGCCGACGACCTGCTCGCCGATCTGACCCGCGCGCTGGGCTGAGCCGGTAGCGAAAAGGGGCCCCTGTTCGTACGAACTGGGGCCCCCCTTTTTTGTACGAGCGCGCTCACCCCCCTCCAAAGGAGCTCACCACCCCTCCAAAGGAGGGGCAGTGTCCGACGGCGGCGCCACCCACGGATGTACGAGCGCGGCCCACACGCAGAACGCCACCACGGCCACCAGCAGCAGCACCCACCCCAGCCGCCGCAGCGCCCGGCGGCGGCGCAGCAGCCTGCGGCCGCGTTCGGCGGCCCGTACGGCCAGCTCCGGGCGGACCACCGGATGCGGGGTGTCCAGCATCCGGCGGACCTCGTCCTCCTTGCGGTCGTGGACGCTCACGGGGTGGCCATCTCGGCCCGCCGGGGCGCGGGGGCGGTGCTGCGCATCGCGGCGACGGCGCGCGTGCACAGGGCGCGCACGCGCTCCACGGGGAGGCCCAGCTGGGCCGCGGTCTGCTCCTCGGCCACGCCCTCGTACAGCCGCAGGACGAGGACCAGGCGCTCCTGCCGGGAGAGCCGCCCCAGCACCCCGGTACGGGCGGGGCGGCGGTGCCAGGCGGCGTGTGCGAAGCGGGCGGCCAGCTCCTGGCGGGTGCGGTCGTACGGGTCCTCGCCGCGCAGCTGGTCCCAGTCCGCGTACGTACGGGCCAGCGCGGCCGTCAGGAGCCGCTCGGCGGCCTCGCGGTGCGGCTCCTCCTCGCCGGTCAGCAGCGCGGCGGCGTGCAGCAGCCGGCCGCCCGCGCCCCCGACGAATGCCTCGAACTCCCGGGCGCGGCGGCGTTCCCGTGCCGCTTGCCGCTCTCCCACCGTGCCTCCCGTGCCTTTAAGCACACGGCAGGCCGCGCACCGGGTCAAGAGGCGGGACGGGGCGGTCCGGGGGCCGGGTCAGGAGGCCGGCGGCTCCTGGGGGAGCGTGGTGTGGATGACGGACAGCGAGGCGTTGAACCGGGTGAGCAGCGTGGTGAAGGCGTTCCGCTCCTCCTCGGTCCACTCGTCCGTCACGATCGCCATCAGCTCGCGCCGGGAGGTGCGCACCTCCTCCAGCCGCGCGGTGCCGCGCGGCGAGAGCTGGAGGACGACGGCGCGGCCGTCCTCGGGGTGCGAGGTCCGCTTGACCAGGCCGGAGTCGACGAGCGGCGCCACCTGACGGGTGACCGTCGAGGAGTCGATGCCCATGCCCGCGGCGAGCGCCTTGACGCCCATCGGACCTTCCTGGTCGAGCCGGTTGAGCAGCAGGTAGGCGGCGCGGTCCATGGAGTTGCGGGCCTGGCCGACGCCGCCCAGGCGGGTCTGTTCCGCCCGGCGCGCGAAGACGGCCACTTGGTGCTGGAGCGCGTCGAGGACAACGGGGTCGATGGCCGCGGTGGTCTCTGACTCGGGGGTCGCGCCCCGGGTCGCAGCGGTTGTCGTCATGTCCGAAGGAATGGGCATGGCCGGAGGCTCACTTCGTGCGGTGGGCTGAGGATGGGGGACACAGTACGCGGCCCACGGGCCGCCCGTACCAGCGCTGCGCAAACCAATGGTTACGCACGGGCCGCAGCGGTCGCAGGAGGGGCGAGCTGCGAGACTTGCGGCCATGGCCCTACAACTTGGTGACGAGGACGCCCCCGAGGGGGCTCAGCTGCCCGCGATCTCCCTGGACGATGTGCGCAGCGCGCAGAAGATGCTTTCGGGGGTGTCGCGGTCCACCGTGCTGGAGGGCAGCCGCTTCCTGTCCGGTCTGGTCGGCGCCCCCGTGCACTTCAAGTGCGAGAACCTCCAGCGCACCGGTTCCTTCAAGCTGCGCGGCGCATACGTGCGGATCGCCGGGCTCACTCCGGAGGAGCGGGCGGCGGGCGTCGTCGCGGCGAGCGCGGGCAATCACGCGCAGGGGGTGGCCCTGGCCGCGTCCCTGCTGGGGGTCGGCTCGACGGTCTTCATGCCGGAGGGCGCGCCGCTGCCGAAGGTCGCCGCGACCCGCGAGTACGGGGCCGAGGTGCGGCTCCAGGGGCAGGTCGTCGACGAGACGCTGGAGGCCGCGCAGGAGTACGCGCGGCGGACCGGGGCCGTCTTCATCCACCCCTTCGACCACCCCGACATCATCGCGGGGCAGGGCACGGTGGGGCTGGAGATCCTGGAGCAGTGCCCCGAGGTGCGGACCATCGTGGTCGGCATCGGCGGCGGGGGGCTCGCGGCGGGCATCGCGGTGGCCGTCAAGGCGCTGCGGCCGGACGTACGGGTCGTGGGGGTGCAGGCGGAGGGCGCCGCCGCGTACCCGCCGTCGCTGGCGGCCGGGCGCCCGGTGTCGATCGAGGCGCCGACGACGATGGCGGACGGCATAAAGGTGGGACGGCCGGGCGACGTCCCGTTCGAAATCATTGGCGATCTCGTGGACGAGGTCCGTACGGTTTCCGAGGACGAGCTCTCCAGCGCGCTGCTGCTGTGCCTGGAACGGGCGAAGCTCGTCGTGGAGCCGGCCGGGGCGAGTCCGGTGGCCGCGCTGCTGTCGGCGCCGAAGGCCTTCGAGGGGCCCGTGGTCGCCGTGTTGTCGGGGGGCAATGTGGACCCGTTGCTGATGCAGCGGACGCTGCGGCACGGCATGGCCGCCGCCGGCCGGTATCTCTCGCTGCGACTGCGTCTGACGGACCGTCCGGGTGCTCTGGCGGCGCTTCTGGAGGTCTTGTCAGTGGTGGACGCTAACGTCCTTGATGTGAGCCACGTACGGACCGATCCCCGGCTCGGGCTCGCGGAGGCGGAGGTGGAGCTGCACTTGGAGACCAAGGGGCCGGAGCACTGCGTCGAGGTGGGCACGGCTCTGCGGGAGGCGGGCTACAGCGTCCGGGCGTGAGGCTCGCGTATCCGCGCCAGGGGGATGCGCGAGAGGCATTCGCGACGTAGGTGTATCGCGATGTATCGCGTCTGGGGTATGGTCCGGGAGGTGCCGGGCTGATGGCGGCCTTACGGTGGACAAAAGCCGTAGGGCGCGCTAATTCCGGCGAACCATAAAATTCATCGTGGAACCATCCCAAAAACGGGGGTAAATCCATGCCAGGCGCCATTTATGCCGAGGGTCTCGTGAAGACCTTCGGCGATGTGAGGGCACTGGACGGCGTCGATCTCGACGTCCCGGAAGGAACGGTGCTCGGAATGCTCGGCCCGAACGGGGCCGGGAAGACCACCGCGGTGCGGGTGCTCACCACCCTGCTCAAGCCCGACCGCGGCAGGGCCGTGGTCGCCGGTATCGACGTCCTGCGGAAACCCAACGAGGTCCGCCGCTCGATCGGCCTCTCCGGCCAGTTCGCGGCGGTCGACGAGTATCTGACCGGCCGCGAGAACCTCCAGATGGTCGGCCAGCTCTACCAGATGAGCGCCCGCGACTCGAAGGCGCGCGCCGTCGAGCTGCTGGAGCGCTTCCATCTCACCGACGCCGCCGACCGGCCCGCCAAGACGTACTCGGGCGGCATGCGCCGCCGCCTCGACCTCGCGGCCGCCCTGGTCGTCAGCCCGCCCGTGATGTTCATGGACGAGCCGACCACCGGCCTGGACCCGCGCAACCGGCAGCAGCTGTGGGAGGTCATCCGGGAGCTGGTGGCGGGCGGCACGACGCTGCTGCTCACCACGCAGTATCTGGAGGAGGCCGACCACCTCGCGCACGACATCGCCGTCATCGACCACGGCCGGGTCATCGCCCGCGGCACCTCCGACCAGCTCAAGGCCCGTACGGGCGGCGAGCGCGTCGAGCTGGTGGTGCACGAGCGCGAGCACATGACCGCGGCCCAGGAGGTCCTGCGGGGCTTCGGCAAGGGCGAGGCCACGGTCGAGGAGCACATCCGCAAGGTCACCGTGCCCGTCACCGGCGGCGCCAAGCTGCTCGCCGAGGTGATCCGCGAGCTGGACGCGCGCGGCATCGAGATCGACGACATCGGGCTGCGCCGCCCGACCCTGGACGACGTGTTCATCTCCCTCACCGGCCACGCGGCCGAGGCCGACGACGAGACGGCGGCGGCCGACGACGGCGCCGACCCGGACGCCAAGGGGGGCAAGGGGGCCAAGAAGACCAAGGGCGCCAAGGGCACCAAGGGCGTCAAGGGCGTCAAGGACGCCGACGTGAAGGAGGGCGCCAAGTGAGCACCGTCAGCGACGTCTCGGCCCGCGCCGCGATCCCGCAGCCCCGCGGCGGCGTCACCCAGTCCGTCCGGGACTCCCTGGTCGTGGCCAAGCGCAATCTGATCCGGATGATGCGCATCCCGGAGATGGTGATATTCGGACTGATCCAGCCGATCATGTTCGTGGTGCTGTTCAGCTATGTCTTCGGCGGCTCGATCAGCCTCGGCGGCAACACGGACCCGACCATGTACCGCCAGTTCCTGATGGCCGGCATCTTCGCCCAGACCGTCACGTTCGCCACGGCGGGCGCCGGCGCGGGCATCGCCGACGACATGCACAAGGGGCTCATCGACCGGTTCCGCTCGCTGCCCATGGCCCGCGGCGCGGTCCTCACCGGCCGTACGCTCGCGGACCTGGTGCTGACCGCGCTGACCCTGGTGGTGCTGGCGGTCGTCGCGGTGATCGTCGGCTGGCGTATCCACGCCGGGTTCCCGAAGGCGCTGGCGGGCTTCGCCCTGCTGCTCCTGCTCGGATACGCCTTCTCGTGGATCGGCGCGCTGATCGGGCTGTCCGTACGGACCCCGGAGGCAGCCACCTCCGGCGGGCTGATCTGGCTCTTCCCGCTGACGTTCATCTCGAACGCCTTCGTGCCCGCCGACAACATGCCGATGGTGCTGCGGATCATCGCGGAGTGGAACCCGTTCAGCGCCACCGTGCAGGCGGCCCGCCATCTGTTCGGCAATCTGCCGCCGGACTACCCCGTGGCCGCGGCCTGGCCGATGCAGCACCCGGTCTGGGCGTCGCTGATCTGGTCGGTCGTGATCATCGTGGTCTTCCGGACGCTCGCGGTGCGCAAGTACCGCTCGGCGACGGCCTGAGGGCCGCGCCGTACACATACGAGCGCTCGGGCCCCGTACCCGCCTCCGCGGAGGTCGTAACGGGGCCCGAGCGCCGTGTGCTGTCGGTCAGCCCGTGTAGGGCTTGGCGGCGAGGATCTTCACCGTGGCCGTGCGACCGTTCGGCAGCTCGTAGCCGGCGTCGTCGCCGACCTTCTTGCCGTTGACCCCCGTGCCCAGCGGGGACTGCGGGGAGTAGGTCTCGATGTCCGCGCTCGCGTATTCACGCGACGCCAGCAGGAAGGTCAGCGTGTCCTCGGGGTCGCCGTCGAAGGCGATGGTGACGGTCATGCCGGGCTCGACGATGCCGTCGTCCGCCGGGGCCTCGCCGACCTTCGCCTGCTGGAGGAGCTGGGTCAGCTGGCGGACCCGGAGCTCCTGCTTGCCCTGCTCCTCCTTGGCCGCGTGGTACCCGCCGTTCTCGCGCAGGTCACCCTCTTCACGGGCCGCCGCGATCTTCGCGGTGACCTCGGTGCGAGCGGGACCAGACAGGTACTCCAGCTCGGCCTTGAGCTGGTCGTACGCCTCCTGAGTCAGCCAGGTGACGTTGTCGCTGGTCTGGGTCACAGGTGCTCCTCGTCGGTGCTGGGAATACAAATGAACGCCCTACTCAGAAGGGTGCGCCTTCAAAGGTGGGCGAAACCACGAGCCTAACAATTCCGGCCGGAAAGGGGGAGGAGGGAAGCCATATGAAACGCGTCAGCGCAGGTCAACGAGGGGACCGCTGGAACGTCACCCGCTCGTGGCGGACTTGCAGCCGACCAGTTCCGTGGCGGTACCGAGGCCGGTAGTGCGGATCTTGACAAGCGTCGTCAGATGGTCCTCGCGCTCGTTCAGGGTGACGTCCTTGCGGCCGACCTCGGCCTGGTTCTTGTCGAGCGCGCGCACCGTGCACACGGCTGGCGTGTCCCGGTCCTTGCGGACCTCCAGAACCGCCTGCGCGGAGTCGTCGGAGACGATCTTGGAGCGGATCAGCTCGCCGGAGACGTCCGCCGCGCTGATGTGGTGGACGCCGAACCAGACGACGACGCCGACCAGGGCCGCGCCCAGCACCGCGCCGATCACCTTCAGCTTCCGGTCGGCGCGCTGGTCGGCCGACCGGCCGTAGCGCCCGGCGGGCAGCTCCTCGCGCACCGCACCCATGATCGTCCTCCTGGTTGTGGAACCCGGAATGAATCGGGCCCCGCTTCGGTCACTATAGGAGGCATCTCTTTTGACCAGTGACTGAGGATCGAGCCTTGACTGAGCAGCTTCGATTGATGGCCGTGCACGCCCACCCCGACGACGAGTCGAGCAAGGGCGCGGCCACCATGGCCAAGTATGTGTCCGAGGGGGTGGACGTGCTGGTGGCCACCTGCACGGGCGGAGAACGCGGCTCCATCCTCAACCCCAAGCTCCAGGGCGACCCCTACATCGAGGAGCACATCCACGAGGTGCGCGCCAAGGAGATGGACGAGGCGCGCGACATCCTCGGCGTCAAGCAGGAGTGGCTGGGCTTCGTCGACTCCGGACTGCCCGAGGGCGACCCGCTGCCGCCGCTGCCCGAGGGCTGCTTCGCCCTCCAGGACGTCGACGAGGCCGCCGGCGAGCTCGTCCGCCTGATCCGTACGTTCAAGCCGCACGTGATGACCACGTACGACGAGAACGGCGGCTACCCGCACCCCGACCACATCATGACCCACAAGATCTCGATGGCCGCGTTCGAGCGGGCCGGCGACCCCTCCTACTACCCGGAGGCCGGCGCGCCCTGGCAGCCGCTGAAGCTCTACTACAACCAGGGCTTCAACCGGGAGCGCACCCTCGCCCTGCACGAGGCGCTCCTCGCCCGCGGCCTCGACTCGCCGTACGGGCAGTGGCTGGAGCGCTGGAAGGAGTTCGGGCAGCGCGAGCGGACCCTGACCACCTACATCCCGTGCGCCGACTTCTTCGAGATCCGGGACAAGGCGCTGATCGCCCACGCCACTCAGATCGACCCCGACGGCGGCTGGTTCCGCGTCCCCATGGACCTCCAGAAGGAGGTCTGGCCCACCGAGGAGTACGAGCTCGCGCAGTCGCGGGTGCCGACATCCCTCCCCGAGCACGACCTCTTCGCGGGTATCCGCAACAATTGAGTCCATGATGAGCGCGACAGCTTCCCTGGCCGTCACCCACTTGGTGCCGCTCGCCGCCAGTGACCTGGACAAGAACAAGGTCACCCCCGGCGTCCTCGGCTTCATCGTCTTCGCCCTCATCGGCGGAGCCGTATGGCTGCTGATGAAGAGCATGAACAAGCACATGAGGAAGGTGGACTTCGACGAGCCCGCCGGAAGCGGGCCCGCGAAGCCGGCCGAGCGCGGAACCACGGACCCCGCGGAGGGCGGGGCCGGGGCCCCGAAGGGCGGCGCGGCGAAGGGCGGCGCCGCCCAGCGCGAGGCCGCCGCGCAGAGCGAGCCCGCGACCCCCGCCAAGGGCGTCAAGGGCACGAAGGGCGTCTCCCCCGCCTGACGGCTGGTGGCTGACCGTCGGCTGACGGCTGTCGGCTGACCGCTGTCGGCTGAAGGAGGCGGAGAGCACCCCGCCCGCCGCCCCTCCCGTGGCAGCGCCTACCGCGGCAGCACCGCCATCACCTCGCGGGCCCGGCGGCTCGGCACCATGCCGAGTCGCCATGCCTGCCAACCCGTCTCCGGCTCGACGCCGCGCTCCAGCACCAGGGCGAACGATTCCGCGCAGTCCTCCAGCGACGGATCGCCGACCCAGTCCGCGCCGCGCAGGTCCTCCCGCAGCCGGTCCAGCTCCTCCTGGGCGACCGCCACGCCGACCACCGACCCGCCCGGCGACGCGAACGGCAGCAGGGTGCAGCGCAGGAACCGCGCCCAGCTCTCCCCGCGCCGGTCCCCGTACCCCGCGAACAGCGCCGTGGCCTCGTCCACCAGCTCCAGCGCCTGCGACGCCCGGCCGTTGCCGCCGTCGATCACCGCCAGCTCCAGGCACGACCACGCCTCGCCGTGCGGCACCCCCAGCCGGTGGAAGTCCTGCCGGGCGTCCTGAAGCAGCTGCCGCGCGAACCCGCTGTTGCGCAGCGAACCCGTCTTCGCCGCCCGCTGGTCACGGGTCACCCGCGCGCAGTGGTGCCGGGCGCACGCCAGCCCGTACACGTCCCGCATCCGGCTGAACATGTTGCGCGCCCGTTCCAGCGCCCGAACCGCCGCGTCCTGATCACCCCGCTCCTCCAGCGACTGCCCCAGGTAGTACAGCGTCCACGCCTCGCCGCGCGCGTCCTCGTTCTCCCGGTGCCGGGACTGCGCCTGGCGCAGCTGGTCGACGGCGGCCGCGAAGTCGCCCGCCACCAGCCGGGCCCGGCCCAGCTGCGTCAGCGCCCACGAGGCGCCGCGGCCGTCCTGCGTCCGCCCGTACTGGTCGAGCGCCTCGCGGAACTCCTCCTCCGCCGGGCCCACCTCGCCCATCCGCAGCCGCACCTGGCCGAGCTGGAAGTGCGCCCACGCCTGACCGTGCACGCTCTCGCTCTCCCGGTGCAGCTCCAGCGCCTCATGGAGCATCCCCAGGGCCTCGGCTATCCGGGCCCGGTCGCGCTCGACCGCCGCCAGCGCGTGCAGCGTCCACGCCCGGTCGCCTTGCAGCTCCTGGGTGCTCTGGAGATCGAGCGCCTCGCGCAGCTTCGCCGCGGCCTCCTCCAGATTGCCCTGGTGCTGCAAGGTGATACCAAGATCGCGCAGGGCGCGGGCCGCGCCCGCCGGGTGGTGGGCGTCGAAGTACAGGTCCACCACCGAGGACAGCGTGGTGCGGGACTTGTCCAGCTCACCGAGCTGACGGGCGGCGACACCCGTGCGCCACTGCACCGAACGCACCAGCAGCCCGCGGTCCGTGGCCTGCGTCAGCTCGCTCAGCTCGCCCAGCCGGTACAGATCGCCGCGCAGCAGGCAGTAGTCGCACAACGCGCCCAGCAGATGCAGCACCACCGACTGGTCCACGCCCTCCGCGTGCCGCAGCGCGGCCGTGATGAAGGTGGACTCGTCGTCCAGCCAGCGCAGCGCCGCGTCCAGCGACGTGAAGCCGTGCGAGCCGAACTGGTCCGCGCGCGTAGACGTCTTGCCGTCCACCAGCCGTATGACGGAGTCCGCCAGCTCCGCGTAGCTGCGGATCAGCCGCTCCTGCGCGGCGATGCGCTCGCCCTCCTCCTCGTCCTCGCGCAGCCGGGCGAGCGCGAAGTCCCGCACCAGGTCGTGCACCCGGTACCGGCCGCCGCGGACGTGGTCGATCAGCCCCGCGCGGGCCAGCGCCGTCAGCTGCCGGCCGGCCTCCTGCTCACCGGCGCCGAGCAGCGCCGCCGCGGCGGCGGGCCCCAGCGACGCCCGCCCCGCCAGCGCCAGCCGGCGCAGCAGCCGCTGCGCGTCCTCCGGCTGGTCGGTGTAGCGC
>NZ_JBHVHQ010000102.1:0-15487 GCF_042800135.1 Streptomyces sp. NPDC057654
TGGACCCGGAGGGTCCGAGACGAAAGCAGCACCCACCCACGCCGAATACCGCCCCACCCACCAGCCGCCTGCGACACCAGCCCACACCACCCCGGCGGCAGACAGCGAACCCGCCGGGCGGCGCGCCATGATCGTGGTGACGGCGGGGGCCGCCGAGTCCGGATTCGGGCCGCGCGGGGTGAACGGCGATATCAACGAGCTGCTGTTCCCCGTGCAGCACGGCTCGTTCTGGTACACCGGCATGTCCGTCATATCGCCGTTCATCGTCACGAGCGCCGACCGCGTCTCCGACGTCGGCTACGTCGAATACCGAGAACTCGCCGGGCAGTTGCGGGAGCGGCTCCTCGGCATCCCGACCGCCGAGCCGATCCCCTTCCGGCGGGAGAACGGCGGCGACTACGACGACGACCTCGTGCTGCGCGACTCCATCGCCCCGGGACAGAGCGGAATTCAGGTGCATATGACGAGGTGAGGCCGAAGGCCCCCACGTCGAAGAGGTCCTCTCAGCGGTCCGCCGGCTGGAAGCTCTCCCGCGCGTCGTCGTCCCCCCTCAACACCCGGCGCACCCGCGTCGCATAGCCGTTGGCCGCGGGCAGCGGGTCCTCCGGGGCGTCGAGGAGCGGGCTGCCGTGATGCAGCAGCCACTCCAGATAGACCGGGTTCGCGCGGGCCAGCTCCATGTACGACGCCCTGAGGTCCGCGTACAGGGCGTCGAACTCGGCGGCGGCGAACGACCTCGCCCGCGACACCAGCAGCAGCCGGACCGCCATCGGATCGCCGCACAGCGGGCGGATCACCGTGCCGCGGTACGGGGGCGAGGTCGGCTGACAAGGGCGTACGGCCTCGCCCGCGGCGGCCAGTTCGGCGGCGGTGGTGTTGTCGCGTACGTGCACCATGCGCGGGTCCAGCCCGGCCAGCGTGAACACGCGCCGCATCGCCGCCCCTTCATGGTCGGCCGTCGGGTCGACCATCCACGCGTCGTCGGCCAGCACCGACAGCGGCACCACCGGGCGCACCGCCGCCTCGTGCGTGGCGGAGAGCGTGACGAACTGCGGCTCGCGCGCCACCAGCACGCGCTGTTCCACGCCGGGCGGCAGGCGCAGCGGGAACCCCTCGGGCTCGTGCACGAAGGCGATGTCGAGCTGGTTCGTCGCGACCATCTGGAGCAGCGTGTGCGCGGACACGTCGATATGGATCGTGGTGTCCGTGTCCGGGAACCGGGCGTGCACGCGGCGCAGCCAGCCCGCCACCGCCCGGCTGCCGACGCTTCCGATCCGCAGTCGCGCCGCGCCCGCGTCCACGACCGCGTCCCGCGCGGCGGTGACCAGGGCCGTCATCTCGGCGACTATGGGCCGGGCGCGGGACAGCACCGAGTGCCCCAGCGGGGTGGGTCTGCTGCCCGTCTGTTCGCGGGTGAACAGCAGGCCGCCGATGGCCTTCTCGATGCGTCGGAGCTGTGTGGTCAGCGAGGGCTGGGTCATGCCCAGTTGCAGCGCGGCCTTGCGCACGCTGCCTGTGTCGGCGATCGCGCACAGTGCGCGGAGGTGCCTCACATCGAGCTCCACGGGCCGGAGCATAACGGCGCTCCCGCGAGGCACACCAGACGCTTAAACCGCGCGAACAGGACGTTTGTGCGAGGAGATCAGCTCAGCGAACGGTCCGGAGATTGGATCGGGTTATGCCTCACTGGCATCATCCGCGCCACCGTGAACTCGGCGGACACTCTGCGGGACCAAAAAATTCCCCGGCGCGCCCCGGCCGTTGCCCACCAGCGGCCTGTGACGCCCCGGCTCGAATGGAGTCCCCCACATGACCCGTTCCAAGACCGTGTTCTCGGTGGTGCTCGGATTCGGCCTGGCCGCCTCGATGACGGCCCTGCCCACCGCCGCCTCGGCGGCCGACCACTCCACCCAGCAGCAGTACACCACCTCCTCGTACGCCGGGTCGGCCGCCGACCAGGCCAACAGCAAGGCGTTCTTCGACGCGGTGATGAAGGTCGCCAGAGCGAAGAAGGCGGCGAACCCGAACCTGGCGGTCGTGACGGTCACCTACGACGCCAGCCGCGCGCCGACGTTCGCCTCGCAGATAGCGAGCAGCAGCCAGATCTGGAACAGCGCGGTCCGCAACGTCCAGCTGCGTGCGGGCAGTGGCGGCGGCGACTTCTCGTACCGCGAGGGCAACGACGCGCGCGGCTCCTACGCCAGCACGGACGGCCACGGCCGCGGCTACATCTTCCTCGACTACCGGCAGAACCAGCAGTACAACTCGGTGCGCGTGGTCGCCCACGAGACCGGGCACGTGCTCGGCCTCCCGGACCACTACTCCGGCCCGTGCAGCGAGCTGATGTCGGGCGGCGGCCCCGGCACCTCCTGCCAGAACACGCAGCCGAACGCCCAGGAGCGGGCCCGCGTCAACCAGCTGTGGGCCAACGGCGTCAGCCCGTTCGACAAGGACGCCTTCCGTACGGTCCGCTGACCGAGCGGATAAGCCGTCGGCAGTACGGGCGGCAGCGGTTCGGTTCCTCGTGTGGCCGGGCCGCTGCCGCTTCGTCCGGCGGGCTGCCGGCCGTACGTACGTCCCTCAGTCGATTCCGAACGCCGCCGCGTACCGCACCATCCCGCTCGGCAGCCCCGCCGACGGGTCCAGGCCCAGCGCCATGAACGCCTCGTCCGGCCACTCCTGCGGGGCCAGGATGCCGAAGCGCGACGCCGGTTCGAACCCGAAACGGGGGTAGTACGGCGGGTGCCCGAGTACGATCGCCGTCCGCTCGCCGGAGGCGCGGGCCGCGTCGAGGACCGAGCGGATGACGGCGTCGCCGGCGCCCCGCCGCTGCCACGCGGGGAGCACCGAGCACGGGGCGAGCGCCACGGCCGGGGCGTCGCCGACCCGGCAGCGGGTCAGCAGGGCGTGGGCGACGACCTCGCCCTCCGGCGTCTCGGCGACATGGCTCAGCCCCGGCAGCCAGCCGGGGTCGGCGCGCAGCGCGTCGATCAGGTCGGCCTCGCCGGGGTTGCCGAAGGCGTCGAGGGTGATGCGGCGTACGGTCTCGATGTCCGCGGGGGTTTCGGGGCGGACGGTCCACGGAGAGCTCATCGGCCCATGGTCCCACCGGGAAGATCGGCCGGGTGCGCGGGCGGCGCGCTACGGCGCGGGGTTATCCCGCGGCTCCCGCGGGCGGCGCATCAGGAAGCCGGCCCCCGCGCCCGCCGCGAAGAGGGCGAACACCGAGACCGCCGTGCCGAGCCAGGTCGCCCCCAGCCACTGGCCGCCGAAGTAGCCGAGGCTCACGCTGTACGCGGCCCAGACCACCCCGGCCAGGGCCGACCAGGGCAGGAACTCGCCGACCTCGCGGTGCATGACGCCCGCGCCGATGCTCACCACGGAGCGGCCGGCGGGCGCGAAGCGGGCCAGTACGACGAGGCCGCCGCCGCCGCGCGACAGCGCCGTGCCGATCTTGTCCTGGGCGGCGGCGAGCCTGCGGGAACGGGCCATGGCGCGGTCGAAGCGGGCGCCGCCGCGCCAGGCGAGCCGGTAGGCGACGAGGTCGCCGAGCACGGAGGCGGTGGCGGCGCACAGCATCAGGGAGAACATCGTGGAGACGTCGTGCGCGGGGTGGACCGGGGTGGCGCCGCCGACCGCGTCCGCGGCGGTCGAGCCGGCCGCCGCCGTGGCGGCGGTGATCACCAGGACGCCGCTGGGC
The DNA here is from genome assembly GCF_042800135.1 of Streptomyces sp. NPDC057654. Lineage (NCBI taxonomy): Bacteria > Bacillati > Actinomycetota > Actinomycetes > Kitasatosporales > Streptomycetaceae > Streptomyces > Streptomyces sp. NPDC057654. The sequence goes on from NZ_JBHVHQ010000102.1 coordinate 3,701, forward strand.
AGTACGGGGAGGAAGACGTCGAGCAGGACGGACAGGCCGACGATCACATAGATCCATGGTGGGTCGGCCAGTGACCCCAACTGCTCCAACACGTCCTGATCTCCCGGTACGGTCCCCCGCCGCGGTGTCGCAGGGGAGCGGCAGGAGCGGCCTTCACAGCCGTACAGCGTACGCGTGCGATGTGCGGGTCACGGGTGTGGGGGTGTGTGACGTCGGTCCGAAGCGCCGGGCGGGGCCCCGGCCGATGGACGGGGCCCCTGCGGCGCGCTGAGCGGAGTGGGTGGGTTGTGCTGTGGTTGAGCGGGTTGAGCGGGTTGAGCGGGTTGAGCGGGTTGAGCGGGTTGAGCGGGTTGAGCGGGTTGAGCGGGTTGAGCGGGTTGAGCGGGTTGAGCGGATCGAGCGGAGTGGGTTGTGCGAGCCGCGTCAGCCGATGGCGCTGGGCTCGCGCTGCTGCGCCGCGGCCGGCGCCTCCTGGCGGGAGCGGGCGAGCACCCGGTCCAGGGCGAGGGGGCCGGGGCCGGTGAAGACCAGCAGCAGGAAGGCCCAGCAGAACATGGCCGCGGCCTCGCCGCCGTTGAGCAGCGGCCACAGGCCCTCGGGGGCGTGGGTGCTGAAGTACGCGTACGCCATGGAGCCGGAGGAGATCAGGGCGGCCGTCCGGGAGCCGACGCCGAGCAGCACCAGGATGCCGCCGACGAACTGGATCACTGCCGCGTACCAGCCGGGCCAGGTGCCCGCCGCGACGGTACCGCCGCTGCCGCCGGAGCCGCCGAGTATGCCGAAGAGGGCCGCCGCTCCGTGGCAGGCGAAGAGGAGCCCGACGACGATCCGGAAGAGGGAGAGGGCGTAGGGCTTGGCCGTGCTGAGTCGGTCGCTGAGGGGGGCATTGGTGGGGGGCATGGTGGGGACTCCTCGTGTCGGGGACGAAAACGAGGGACCCAGGTTAGGTTGACCTAATCGTTACTTGCAAGTTCAAGTTCTTGTTTTGGTACAGACAAATTCGATGTACCGGCCACCCTCCGTCTCACCCGCACCACCGCGCCGGCGGCCGTCCGCGCCGCGGAATCCGGGCCTCCGGCGGGTGGACGGGGGAGCCGCCCAGGTCACGGCGGTGACGGCGTGCCCTGCGGCGTCCGCGGAGCCTCGGGCGACAGCTCCGTCTCCATGGCTACGCTCAGTTGGTTGAGCGTTCGACTGAACGGACCCTTCCGACGACTGAGCGGACCGCCCCGCCCGCTCCAGCCCGTAACGCGTCGCTCGCCCCAGCTCGTAACGCGCCCTCGGCTCCAGCCCGTAACGCGCCCCCCGCTGCGCCCCCGCCGCGCCGCACCCGCCTGATCGAGACGCAGCCGCGCCCCGCGCCCGCGCAGCGTCAGCGTCATCAGCTGATTGCCGAACCAGGGCCCGCCCGTCCTGCTCCACTCCACCACCGGCGGCGCCACCCGCCCGTGCCGCGCGAAGCCGCGTCCCAGCCACCGCCCGGCCCGGCTCCAGCCGAACCGGAAGCCGTGCCGTATCGAGGCGGGGATGCTGTTGTGCACCGGCGAACACGTCAGCTGGAGCACCCGGCTCGCCAGCCCGCCCGGCACATGCCCGAACTCCGGCTCGGCCACGTACGCGTGATGCACATCGCCGGAGAGCACGCTGATCGTCGCGGGCGCGCCCGGCCCGCTGCCCACCGTCGCGATGAGCTCGGCGAGCGCGTCGAAGGAGGCGGGGAACGCCGCCCAGTGCTCCAAGTCCGCCCGCTGCCGCAGCTTCTCGCCCAGCCGCGCCCAGCGCGGACCGCGCTCGCCCCGGCAGACAGCCGCGTTCCACGCCTCCACGTCGTGCACGAAGTGCGGCAGCAGCCACGGCAGCGACGTGCCGATCAGGAGATGGTCGTATGCGCCGGGACCGCCGTCGAGCGCCGCCGACCGCAGCCACTCGGCCTCCGTCGGGGCGAGCATGGCCCGGCCGTCCTCGTCCAGCACCCGCGCGGCCCGGGTGTCGACCATCAGCAGTCGTACGCGGCCGAAGTCGCGGCGGTAGCTCCAGCGGACGCCGGTCGGATCGGCGTCGGCGCGGGCCGCGAACTCCCGTACCAGCTCCGTGCCGTCACGCGCCTCGCACACCGCCCCGTACAGCTTGTCGGCGGCCAGCTCGTCGGGCGAGAGGTTGCCCAGGTGCTGATGGACCCAGTACGACACCAGCCCGCTGAGCAACCGTTCCTGCCACCACGGCGTCGCCCGCATCTCCTGCTGCCACGCCTCGCTGGTGTTCCAATCGTCGATGATGTCGTGGTCGTCGAAGATCATGAGCGACGGGACGGTCGAGAGCAGCCAGCGGATCTCGGGGTCCAGCCAGGACTCGTAATACAGCCGCGTGTACTCCTCGTAGTCCGCCACCTGATGCCACGGCGGCTCGGCCAGATCGCGGCGCGCGGCGAGCCAGCTGCGCGTCTCGGCGGACGTCTCGTCGGCGTAGATCTGATCGCCCAGCAGCAGGAGTACGTCCGGACGCTCGGCTCCGGGGCGGCGGGCGAGGCTGCCGGCCAGCGTGTCGAGGGCGTCGGGCCCGACGGGGTCGTGCCCCCGGTCGGACGGCGCCGACGCCCACCGGCAGGAGCCGAACGTGACGCGCAGTTCGGCGTCCCCGCTCTCCGGCATCCGGATCGTGCTCTCCGGAAAGGCCGAGCCGGGCAGCGGCCACACCTCCTCGCCGTTGAGCAGCACGCGGTACGCCGTCTCCGTGCCCGGCCGCAGCCCGGTGACCGGGATCAGCGCGTAATGATGGCCCGCTATCTGCCAGCTGCGGGCCGAGCCGCCCGCGCCGTCCGCGCAGCGCACCTCGGCCATACAGGGCCGGTCGGCCTCGATCCAGATGGTGGCGCTCCCGCCCGCTTCCCGGTCGATGTACCGAAGCAGCGGTCCCAATCGCAGGCCGGCGGTCATGCGGGCCTCCCTCCGTCGTCCCGTACGGTACGGAACGACGGAGCGGGGCCGTGAGTTTCCCGCCCGGTCAGGAGCGTTCTACGGCTAGTTGACGAGCCGTCAGCAGCCGTTCAGGATCGAGGAGAGCTTGGTCTTCTCGGCGGAGTCGACGGTGAGCTTGTAGTAGTGCTTCACCGTGACCCACATACGGGCGTACGTGCAGGCGTAGGAGTTGAGCGGCGGCATCCACTGCGCCGGGTCCTTGTCGCCCTTCTGCTGGTTGACGTTGTCGGTGACCGCGATCAGCTGCGGCCGGGTCAGGTCGTTGGCGAACGCCTTGCGCTGGTCCTGGGTCCAGGTGTTCGCGCCCGAGCGCCACGCCTGGGCGAGCGGCACGATGTGGTCGATGTCCAGATCGGACGCCTTCGTCCAGGTGGCCCCGTCGTACGCCGACGTCCAGGTGCCCTTGACCGCCGCGCACTTGTCGTCCTGCTCGACGTCCTTCCCGTCCCGCTTGAGCACGACCTCGCGGGTGTTGCAGGCGCCGCTCTGGGTGATCCAGTGCGGAAACTTCGACCGGCTGTAGCCGTCCATCGACCCCTCGGCCTTCACCGTCAGCTCGCCCAGGTACGTACGGGCGGTGGCGGCGTCCGGCGGGGCGGGCGGGTCGGCCTGGGCGGCCGGGCCGTTGAGGACGATCACGCCGAGCAGCGCGGCGAGGCCGCCCGCCACCGCCGCGCGACGCGCGTAGACGCGGCGGAGAGCGGAGCCGTGAGCGGAGCCGTCGCGGGAGGAAGAGGCGTCGCGAGGGGAGGAGGCGGAAGGGGAAACGTTTCGGAAGGCGGAGGCGTTGCGCGGACCGGACATGCGAACTCCCTCGGTGTGGGGGGTGTTGGCCGTTGCACCACGGCCAGGATCAGGGCGCCGGGTTTCCGTGGGGTGGGCGCCAAGTAACAGCGTGACGACGCGATCATGTCAAGGCAAGGGGTCGGGCCGTCTGACGCGGTGCCACTCACGCGCATCAGGAGTCGCGTTGGCCGCGCCCGCCCGGCCGTACGCTGCTCTGGTGTTCGCCGCCCCAGCCGCCCCGTCGGCATCGATGGTTTCGCCGCCCCAGCCCGCCGGCCCGCCCCTCGCCTCCGCCGCGCTGCTCCCGGTCAACGCCACCCTCGGCGTCGTGCTGGCCGTGCTGCTCGTGGCGGCCGTGGGGATCGCGGCGTTCGCCCGCCTCGCCGACGGCCGGGGCCGGGGGTACGCGCGCGCCATCGCGGCCTCCGGGGCGCGCGCCGCCGTCCAACTCGCCGCCGTGTCCTACGTCATCGGCTTCGTGGTGCACTCGGTCCCGCTGCTGCTGGCCTTCATCGCGCTGATGTTCCTCGTGGCCGTACGCACCTCCGGCCGCCGCATCACGGACAACGGCACCTGGTGGTGGACGGCCGTACCGATCGGGGCCGGGGTGGCGCCGGTCGTCCTCGCGCTGCTGCTGACCGGGCTCGTACCGCTCAAGGGCATCGCGCTCATTCCGGTCACCGGCATCCTCATCGGCGGCGGCCTCACCGCGACCGTGCTCGGCGGGCGGCGCGCGCTGGACGAGCTGCACACGCGGCGCGGCGAGGTGGAGGCGGGCATGGCGCTCGGCCTCCTCGACCGCGAGGCGCGGCTGGAGATCGCCCGCCCGGCCGCCTCCGACGCGCTGCTGCCGGGGCTGGACCAGACCCGGACGGTGGGGCTGGTCACCTTGCCCGGCGCGTTCGTCGGGATGCTGCTGGGCGGCGCGTCACCGGTGCTGGCGGGCGCGGTGCAGCTGTTCGTGCTGGTCGCGCTGATGGCGGTGCAGGCGGTGGCCGTGGCGGCCGTACTGGAGCTGATCGCGCGGGGCCGCATCCACCGGGATCCCTCGGGCGGCGGCGGGCGGCGCGGGCCGTGGCGGCGGCTGGTGCCGGGGCGGCTCCGGCGGGACATGCCCGCCGACCGGGCGGTCGCGTAGGCTGTTCGGAGCAGAAGGGGAGTAGCTCTTCGCCGGACCGTCGACATACTGCTCGGACTCTTTGGACATTCTCCGGAATCCAGAGGGGCTGAGCCGGCGCCCGGAGGCGATTGCGCGAGCAGCCGCCAGCGAGACCTTCGGCCGCAGTGTCCATGACGCTGCCGTGCCGAAGCGACCCCTGATCGTGATCACGCAGGTCTCTCGGTGCGGCACACCCGACCGATCGAGGAAACCAACCCGTGCTCAGCATCAGCGTCACCGCGCTCGTCTTCGGCGTCGTCTTCCTGGCCGAACTACCCGACAAAACCGCCCTCGCCGGGCTCATGCTCGGCACCCGCTACCGCGCGTCGTACGTCTTCGTCGGCGTCGCCGCCGCCTTCGCCGTGCACGTGGCGCTCGCCATCGCGGCGGGCAGCGTGCTCACCCTGCTTCCGCACCGGGTCGTCCAAGGCGTCGTCGGCGTCCTGTTCCTGGCCGGGGCGGCGGTGCTGCTGCTCAAGAAGGACGACGACGAGGAAGAGGTGAAGAAGCCCGCCGACCAGAGCTTCTGGAAGGTGGCCGGGGCGGGCTTCATGCTGATCCTGGTCGCGGAGTTCGGCGACCTCACCCAGATCATGACCGCCAACCTGGCCGCCCGCTACGACGACCCGGTCTCCGTCGGCGTGGGCGCGGTGCTGGCGCTGTGGGCGGTGGCGGGCCTCGGCATCCTCGGCGGCCGCACGCTCATGAAGTACGTACCGCTGAAGCTGATCACGAAGGTGGCGGCGGTGGTCATGCTCGCGCTCGCGGGCTTCAGCCTGTACGAGGCGGTGGTGGGCTGAGGGGCCCGCTCGGCCGGCGGACGGGGGCGGACGGGGGTGGGCAGGGGCGGGCGTACGGGCGTACGTACGGGCGGTCCGTACGGGGCCCTGCCCCGCTCCCGCGCCTCAGACCGTGACGCGCAGGCGGATGCCGCCGTCGGGGTGGGCCGTGGCCTGGACCTGGTCCAGGTGGGTGACGTGCGCGTCCGGGGCGAAGGCCGCCGCGCGGGGGCCGACGCCGATGACGCGCATGCCCGCGGCCCGGCCGGCCGCGATGCCCGCCTCGGAGTCCTCGAACACGACGCACTCGGCGGGCGAGAACCCCAGCTCGGCGGCGCCCTTGAGGAAGCCCTCCGGGTCGGGCTTGCTCGCCCCGACGGACTCCGCGGTGATCCGCACCGTCGGCATCGGCAGCTGGGCCGCGCCCATGCGTGCGGTGGCGAGCGCGGTGTCGGCCGAGGTCACGAGGGCGTGCGGCAGGTCGGCGAGCGAGGCCATGAAGGCGGGCGCGCCGGGGACCGGTATGACGCCGTCCAGGTTGGCGGTCTCCTCGGCGAGCATCAGGCGGTTGTCGGCGTAGTTGAGCTCCATGGGGCGGTCGGGGAGGAGCGTGGCCATGGTCGCGTAGCCCTGGCGGCCGTGTACGACCTTCATCACCTCGACCGGGTCGAGCCCCTGCTCCTCGGCCCACCGGCGCCAGCAGCGCTCGACGACGGCGTCGGAGTTGACGATGGTCCCGTCCATGTCCAGGAGCAGGGCCTTGACCCCGTCGAACTCCTCTGACCTGCGCATAGTGCACTCCCGGCTCGTTGACGCGGTGCGGTGGCCACTCGGCGCGAACCGCTTTGTTTCTCAACGATACAAACTGCGGACGCGCGCGCCAAACGCCTTTAAGGGGGGAGGAGGGGAGACATGGGTGGAGATAAGGGAAGAAAACAAGCGATCCCGCCCGCCGGTCAGGGAAAACAGGCGGGATCACTTTGTTTTCCAACGATACAAAACGAGTTCGGGGAGGCGTCGGCGGGGGCCGGTGAAAGAGACGGGGCCCGGTGGAAGAGACGGGGCCCCGGTGGAAGCAGCGAGGCTACGGGCCGTCCGTCTCGGCCTCCAGGGCGTGGCGGGTCCGCGGGCCGTAGACCCCGGACGGGTCGGTGGTGATCGTCTTGGCCCGCTGGTAGTCGGCGACGGCCCGGCGTTCGTCCGCGCCGAAGTAGCCGTCGGTTCCGCCCTCGTACCAGATGCCGGTCTGCTCCAGGCGCCGCTGCAAGTCCGCCACATCAGCCCCGCGCATCCCCTCCCGCAACACGCGGACCGCCGGTGGCCGCGGCTGCGGCGGCGTGGAACGGAACGGGGACGGGGCGGCCGGGCCCCCGGTGGCCGGCCCGGGGAAGTGCGGGATGGCGGTACGCGCCGGGGGCGCGGCCCGCGACGTCCTCGCGGCCGGGGCCTGCGCCTGGGGCGGCGCGGCCGGGAAGGACGGCGGCGGGGCCGCCGACACCGGTGCCGGTTCCGGCGCCTGCGCCGGGTCCCCGTCGGGCATCCCCTCCGGCGGCGGCGCGCTCGTACGGTTCCGCGCGAGGGCCCTGTCGCCGCCGTCGCCGCCGTCGCCGCGGTCTCCGCCCAGCAGTCCCGTACTGATCGCCACGGCGCAGGCCACGGCCGCGGCGGCTCCCGTGGTCAGCGTGACGATCGTGGCGGTGGGGCGTCTGCGCCGCCGGTGGCGCGGCGGGGGCCCGTGGGGCGGGCGGTTTCCGGTGGGGGAGGAGGGGTTCCCGTGCGGTGGTGCGGCCGGTCCGTTCCGGCCGAGTTCGGGAAGCGGGCCGATTCGGCTGGATCCGGCCGGTGGTGCAGGCGGCTCAGGGGGCTCGGGCGGCCGGGCGCAGACGCGCGGCCGGGGAGCCGAGGGAGCCGAGGGGGCCGGGGTGTACGCGCCCGGCCTCATGAGGGGCAGCGGCGGCGGCCCGCCGGGTAAGAGTTCCGCTTCGGGCTCGGGGGCGGCCGGCGGGGGCCCGTAGCCCGCGAGCGGCGCCATCCCGCTACCGCCTCCGCCTCCACCTCTGCCTCCGCCGAACGCAGGACCCTTGCCGAATAAGGGTTCCCCGCTCAATATGGGGCTCCCGCTGGGCAGGAGGTCCCCCGCCAGGCGTACGGGCGGTGGCGGCAGCCGGCCGCCCGCGTGGTCCGCGGGGGCGTCGCCCAGCGCGACGTACGGGCGTAATCGCAGCGGGTCGAAGTCCTCGGAAGCCGCGATCGCCGCCTCCCGCTCCGCCGCCAGGGCGTCGCAGCGGCAGCTCGGAGCGCCGTCCGTGCGGGGTGGTGCGGAGCAGCGTGGGCAGATCTCTCCTGTCACTGACGTCCCCTCCCTGACATCGCAGCGATTATGCAGAGCGGAACGGGTTCTGCACAGGCGGCCCCCGGCTGCCGATGGCGTATATCAGCGGGCCGTACCGGGGCATTCGGACCAAGATGGGGAGCGGTGCCGAGCGGATCTGCCGAGCGGATCCGCACGGCTCGCAGGGAGTACGGAGCGTACGGCTGCTCGTACGGGCCGTATGGAGCGTACGGCCGCTCGTACGGGCCGTATGGAGCGTACGAGCCGTATGGCGCGTGCGGACCGGTACGGACGACTGCCACGGCTCAGGCGGTGGCCGGACCCCAGGAGGCGTCCATGGCGCAGGACGGGAACCCAGCGGGCACACCCGCGCCCTACCAGAGGCCGCCGGCCGGTGTGCCCGGCGCGGGACAGCCCAAGCGGACCGTTCTCGTCGCGATCAGCGCGCTGCTCCTCGGCATGCTGCTCGCCGCGCTGGACCAGACGATCGTCTCCACCGCCCTCCCCACGATCGTCAGCGACCTCGGCGGCCTCGACCACATCTCGTGGGTGGTCACCGCCTATCTGCTGGCCTCGACGGCGGCCACCCCGCTCTGGGGCAAGCTCGGCGACCAGTACGGCCGGAAGAAGCTCTTCCAGGCGGCCATCGTCATCTTCCTGATCGGCTCCGCGCTCTGCGGCGTGGCGCGGAACATGCCGGAACTCATCGGCTTCCGCGCCCTCCAGGGCCTCGGCGGCGGCGGGCTGATGGTGCTCTCGATGGCCATCGTCGGCGACATCGTGCCGCCGCGCGACCGGGGGCGCTACCAGGGGCTGTTCGGCGCGGTCTTCGGCGGTACGAGCGTCCTCGGGCCGCTGCTCGGCGGGCTCTTCGTGGACCACCTCAGCTGGCGCTGGGTCTTCTACATCAACCTGCCCATCGGCGTGATCGCCCTCCTCGTGATCGCCGCCGTGCTGCACATCCCGACCCGCCGCACCCCGCACCGCATCGACTACCTCGGCACTCTGCTGATCGCCTCCGTCGCCACCTGTCTGGTCCTGATGACCTCGCTCGGCGGCGTCAGCTACCCGTGGGCGTCCTGGCAGATCATCGGGCTCGGGGCGCTGGGCGTGGCGCTGCTGGTGCCGTTCGTGCTCGTGGAGCGGCGCGCCGCCGAGCCGGTGCTGCCGCTGAAGCTCTTCAAGATCCGTACGTTCGCGCTCTGTTCGGTGATCGGGTTCGTCGTCGGCTTCGCCATGTTCGGCGCGATGACGTACCTGCCGACCTTCCTCCAGGTCGTCCAGGGCGTCTCGCCCACCATGTCCGGCGTGCACATGTTGCCGATGGTGATCGGCATGCTGCTCTCCTCGACCGCCTCCGGCCAGATCGTCAGCCGCACCGGCCGCTACAAGGTCTTCCCGATCGCGGGCACCGCCGTCATCGTCGTCGGGCTGCTGCTCCTGCACCGGCTCGACCCGGCCAGCGGCGTCGTCGAGATGAGCGGTTACTTCTTCGTCTTCGGCTTCGGGCTCGGCCTGGTCATGCAGGTCCTCGTGCTCATCGTGCAGAACGCCGTCGGCTACGAGGACCTGGGCGTGGCCACCTCCGGCGCGACGTTCTTCCGCTCCATCGGCGCGTCGTTCGGCGTCTCCATCTTCGGCACGATCTTCGCCGACAAGCTCGCCCCGCGCATCGCCGACGCCCTGGCCGGAAAGCAACTGCCGCCCGGCGTCGACCCCAAGGCGCTCGCCGCCGACCCGCGCGCCGTCGCGGGGCTCCCGCCGGGGGACCGGTCGGGGGTGCTCCAGGCGTACTCCGTCTCCATCACCGACGTCTTCCTGTACGCCGTGCCGGTCGCCGCCGTCGCCTTCGTCCTCGCCTGGCTGCTCCGCGAGGAACCGCTGCGCGGCAGCGTCAGCGTCCCCGACGCCAGCGAGGTCCTCTCCTCCAACCCCGTCGAACGCTCCTCCCGCGACGAGGCCGCCCGCGCGCTCTCCGTCCTCGGCACCCGCGAGGGCCGCCGCCACATCTACGAGAAGATCACCGAACGGGCCGGGCTGGACCTCAAGCCCGCCGCCGGCTGGATGCTGCTGCGCATGAACCGCTACGGCTCCGTCGAGCCGTCGGTGCTCGCCGAACGGGTGCCCGTACCGCTGCGCGTCATCATGGAGGCGGCGCGGCAGCTGGAGCAGCGGGGGCTGGCCGTACGGGAAGGGATGCCGCTCGTGATGACCGACGAGGGGCGGCGGCTGGCGGGCCTGCTGTACCGGGCCCGCGCGGAATCGCTGGCCGAACTGCTCGGCGACTGGTGGACGCCGGACCGGCCCACGGACCTCATCGAGCTGGTCGATGAGCTGAACGGCGAACTGTGCGGCTCGGACGGGGAACGGCCCCACAACGGCGATGCCGAGCGGCGGGTGGTACCGCCGCCGGAACCGGCCTGAGGGGCGGCTTCGGGGCGCCCCGAGGCGGAAGACCGGCGTCGGCCTGCGGCCGGGGCTTGAAGGGCTCGCGCCAGGCCGGCCTTCGGCCGGGGGCGACGGCGCCGGCGGCAGACCGGTGCCCGGCCTGCTCCTTGCCGGTGCGACCAGGACGGGCCAGGTTCTCGCAGAGCCTGGACGGCCTGGTCAGGGCTGTTCCTGTCGGGCCGGGCCGGGGCTCGGTCGGTTCCTGTCGGGGCGGGCCGGGGTCCGGCCCGTGTTTTCCGGGCCCGGCCCGGTCAGTCCAGCTCCTTCCCGTACCAGATCTCCGAGTGCGGGCCGTGGGAGTAGGCCGGGATCTCGGTGAAGCCGTGGCGTTCGTAGAGGGCGCGGGCCTCGACGAGGTCGAGCCTGGTGTCGAGGACGAGGCGTCGCACACCCCAGTCGCGCGCCTGGCCCTCCGCGGCCGCGAGCAGCAGGGACGCGCCGCCCAGGCCGCGCTTGGCGGAGCGCAGGAACATCCGCCGCAGCTCGGCGGTACGGGCGTCCAGGCGGCGCAGCCCCGCGCAGCCCACCGGCTCGCCGTCGTGGCGGGCTATCAGGAAGGCGCCGTCCGGCGGGGCGAGGTCGTCGCTGGGCATCTCGCCCAGGTGCCGCTCGCCCTCCTCGGCGGTCATGCGGCGGCCGTGGTGGAGCTCGTACCAGCGGCCCGCCACATCGAACAGATACTCCCTCAGCAGGGCGGCCGACTCGGGGGCGGCGACCGGCCGCGAGGCGACGGCCCAGCGCGCGAGGCCGGTGTCGGTGTGCGTCATGGGCGCATCCTGGCAGGCCGGGGCGGGCGGCGCAGCCGAGTTTGGGCGGGGGCGGCAGGGCTACCCGAGCGTGAACGGGCCCCGGAAGCAGGGGCTCCTGCGGAAGGGACGACATGTCGACTGGCGTGACCATCATCGTGATCGCCGCCGCCGTCATCCTCCTCGCGGCGCTCGCCGCCGGCCTGCTGCGCGGCGGCCGGGGCCGAGGCCGGGGGCGTGGGCTGCGGCGGCGCTTCGGCCCCGAGTACGACCTGGCCCTCGCCCGGCACGACGGCGACGCGAAGGCGGCGGAGAAGGAGCTGACCGAGCGGCTGCGGCGGCACGGAGACGTCAAGATCCAGCCTCTGACGGGGGAGTCGCGCGAGCGGTACGTGGCTTCCTGGAACGGGGTCCAGGAGGAGTTCGTCGAGGCGCCCGGCCAGGCCGTGGCCGACGCCGAACAGCTGCTCGCCCGGCTCGTACGCGACCGCGGCTATCCGGCGGACCCCTATGACGAGCAGGTGGCGGCGCTGTCCGTGCACCACGCGCACAGCGTGCGCGG